>JBPCUV010000265.1:0-8904 GCA_051010975.1 Desulfocapsaceae bacterium | reverse complement strand
CCTGTCCCGCTCAAGGGACAGTCGAGCATGGCAATACCTGCATTTTCCAGCAGACCATACGCTTCCTGTTTGGCCTCGATGGGAAATGTGCTGACTTCAATAACCACCAACCCTTTTTTATCAGCCGCCAGGAGACCATCGGGACCGCTGACGACGTTCTGCAGGGCGGTAACGCTGGGCAGCGAGGTGATCACGATTTCGGCAGCTTCGGCAACCTCTCGAACTGAGGCCGCTCCGGTGCCGCCCTCGCCTTCCAATGTTTTGATGCATTCGGGTTGAATATCGTAGCCAATCACCGAAAAATCGGCCTTAATCAGATTGGCTGAAATTGCCGAACCCATTATACCCAGGCCGATGACGCCAATTTTTTGTTTCATCATCCCAACCCCTATCGTTTCAACATTTTACTTCCGTAAAGCCCGGTCGGTTTTATTAACAGAATGAGCAGCATAATGGCGAACGGCGCCATCTGAGCCAGCGGAGCATAAATGATGGATCCTAACGATATGACTTGTCCGACGATAAAAGCCGATATGAGTGTACCTTTTATGCTGCCCAATCCACCAATGATCACCACCATGAAAACAAATGGCAACACTTCCAGCCCCATCTGGGGATCCACCATGATGAGGGGGGCATGCAGACCACCTGCCAGTCCGGACAGCACACCGGAAATGATAAAGGTTGTGGTGAACAGCCTGTAGACATTGATACCCAGCCCTTCCACGTGTTCAACGTTTTCTGTTCCGGCCCGTATCGCTTTGCCGGTGATCGTTTTGTTGAGAAAGGCCCAGATGGCGAAATAAACAAGAATGGAGATACATATGACAATCAGTCGATAGACAGGTATTTCGGTACCCAATATAGTTGCCATGGCGCTGATAGGTGAGGGAACCGGCAACGGTGCCAGGCCCCAAATATATTTGATCACCCCGATACCGGCAAAAAGAATTCCGAAGGAGGCTATCATAGTAAAGGTAATGTTCCTTTCGTATATCCTCAGAAAGATGAAGCGTTCGACCCCTAAAGAGACGATGCCGGAGACTACCATGCCCGCTAAAACACCGATCAGTACGCTCCCTGTTACAAGATAGAGACTATAGGTGATATATGCACCGATGGCATAATACAGAAGCTGATCCAGGCTGATTATGCGCATAAGGCCGAAGCAGAGAGAAAGCCCAATGGACAGCAGAAAGAAAATGCTTCCAGTGCTCAACCCATAAATAAAGCCGGATATCAATAGTTGTGTATCCATGATCGTTGCCTGCTTCCCGAATAGTTAATTGGTTATTTTTCTTTCTTGGAGAAGATCTTTTTGAGCCTAGGTTCCAGGCTGCCCCAAATACCTTTTTCACCTGCCAGCATGATAAAGACCAGAAGAAGACCGATAAACAGTTCCCAGTTGGAGATGTAACCACTGATGAGATCTTTCATACCCGTATAGGCGAAGGCTCCTACGAGCGGACCGTAAAGTGTGCCGAGACCTCCCAGCAGGGTTACTATTACAGGGTCGGCGGCCCGGGATGCATGTGCCATTTCCGGGCTGACAAAGCCGAAATAAACGGCGTACAGTGATCCGGCCAGAGCGGTGGTAGTGTTGGCGATAATGAAAGCCAGCCAGCGAATCTTGAAATTGCTGTAGCCCAGGAATTTCACCTTGTCTTCGTTGGTTTTTGTGGCCAGGCAGCAAGCCCCGAATACCGAGTCGTCCAGATACTTGTAGAAAACCCATACCGCAAAAGCGACGATGAATAAAAAAACGAAAAACTCTTTTGGAGTGCTAAGATCCAGTGGACCAGAGGGGGATATATTGGTTAAAAACCACAGACCGTTGTCTCCATGGGTTATGGAGGCCAGAATCTTTTCAAAGAGGAAGAAAACGATAACGGTCAAGGCCAGGTTAACCAGGGCAAAATAATCGCTTCGTAGCCGCACGAAGAATGGGCCAATGAGCAAGCCTATCAAAACTCCTGTAATGATTCCCAGAAGTACGCCAATATAAGGGTTTGTGCCAAAATAGAAGAGGTAAAATGCGGTTGCATAGGCCCCCACCGCCAGATAGGCCGGCTGTCCAAAAGAGATGAAACCGACCCGGCCCAGAAGGAAATTACATCCCATCGTATAGGTGGCAAAAATTAAAATTTCGATGGCAAAAGGGAGAGGTAAGAATACCCGTACCAGCAATACACAGAAAAACGCCAGCAGTATTCCCCTGGACCACATGAATAATCTAACCATTGAAGTTACCTTTTTCTCTCGCTTAAACAGCTAAGACCATATTGTGTCTGGTTGAATGGCTCTCTGTGAGAAAAGCCTCACGATCGTTCTCCTGATCAGAGGTATTTTTCGCAGACATTACTCTTGATCTCCTCGTCGTCGGTTATCTCGTGTACGACTCGGCCTTCCTTTACGGCGTAAACCCTGTTCGAGATAGCACTGACAAGCGACAGGTTCTGCTCGACGATGACAAGTGCCGCTTTTTTACTCAAGTCGAGAAAAACACTTTGTAGCTGACTCACTATGCTCGGGGCAAGGCCTTCCGTCGGTTCATCGACCAGCAGTACTTTGGGGTCTCCTAGCAATGCCCTGCCGATCATCAGCATTTGTCGTTCTCCACCGCTCAAGTACCCTGCTTTGCGCTCCATCAGCAGTTTCAACTTGGGGAAATATTCGGTAACTTTGTCCCAGTTAGAGTCCTTGGTGGCATAGCTGCCGAGTTCCAGGTTCTCCCTGACGGTGAGATCGGAGAAGACTTGCTTATCTTGGGGAATGTACTTTAAACCCATTTTGGCGATATCGTAGCACTTGCTACCGATCAGACTGCTTTCGTTGAACGTGATCGATCCGGTGGTTGGTTTGACAAAGCCGCTGATAGTCCTCAGTAGAGTTGATTTTCCGGCACCGTTTCGCCCAACACACGAAACAATTTCATTCGGATTGATGTGAATCGAAACGTCAAACAATACTTTAGACTCCCCATACGCGACATTGATGCTATCGACTGCCAAGATTTCATCGGTAGGCATGTTATACTCCGTACCTTTTCTGGTATGCGTTAATAGATTAATCGATTTGCCAGTAGCTTTTGCGTACTTCGGGCGCCTGCAAACATTCTTCATAGGTGCCGTCAGCAATGATTTTCCCTTCATGCATAACGGTTAATCTTTCCAGGAAATCTTCTACTTTGGAAATTTTGTGTTCCACAATCAGAATTGTCTGTTTATTGATGTTCTGACGTAAAACATCCAGAACGCCTTGTATTTCAGTTTCACTCAGGCCGGCCAGGGGCTCGTCCAGCAGCAGTACTTTTGGTTCAGCCAGAATGGACATGGCGATCTCCAGCCTGCGTTTTTCTCCGAGCGCAAGGCTCTTGACATCACGTTCGGCAACACGCTGAAGATCAAACGTTTCAAGACATTCTTGAATCTTTTCATCATTCCGGTACCGTGTGCGGGTAGTAAAAAAGAGATTGAACAGAGAATGTTTTTTGTGGGCTCTGATAAATGACAGGACAAGGTTATCCATGACTGTCAGCGTGTCGAAGGTCGACGTCAGCTGAAAGGTCCGCATCATCCCAAGAGACACCCGTTGTTGCGCGGACATTTCGGTAATGTCCTGTCCGTTATAGTGGATCGTACCTTCATCCGGCATGTAGTAACCGGTAATCAGATTGAAAAAAGATGTTTTCCCGGCTCCGTTTGAGCCGATGATGCCGGCGATTTCATTTTCGTGCAGTGAATAATTGACATGGTCAACTGCAACCATTTCGCCAAATTTCTTGGTTGCATTTTCAGTTCGGATAATTTCCGGACTCATGTGTTCGTTCACATTAAACCTCGTCTGAGAAAAATCATCCCGGCACCGGAAAAGTCGACACCGGGATGGTCAGGTCTTTAGTAGCCTAAAGATTCAGGGGTGGGCATGACGGAATCGCCTCCCTGATAGCCTTCCACGGTAAAGAGGTCCCACTCGTTTTTCATGTCCTGGGGACCTTTGCCTTTGACGAGAAACGCTGCGTAGTCATAGACTGCCGAATGGTCTTCGCTGCGCCATCGGGCAGGCCCCTTGACGGAATTAAATTTTCCGTTATTGGCCAGCAGGGCTTCAGACACCTTGGCAGCATCAAAGTCACCGGCTTCTTCAAACCCACGGAACATTTCCATGTAAGCTACATAGGCTATCGTAGCGTAGGCATCGGGGGGAGCGTTATACTTGGCCTGATACAATGCGGTGAATTCTTCGGCCGCTTTGGTCAGGGCCGGATCACCGAGGCCGCTCGGGTCATAGTAAAAAAAGTGCATGGCATAGATGCCCTCAAGTACCTCGGGCGGAATCCCCTTGGCAACCACATTGGTCATGAAGGCATTGAATATGGTCATTTCTTTGTGCAGTCCCATCTGATGGGTCTGTTTGAGAAGATTGACGGCATCACCTGCAAACTGTGCAGAAATAAAGACATCGGGTTTGGCCGCTTTGACCTTTTGCAGGACGGTTGTATAGTCCGCGGTACCCTTGGACAGCTCGTCATAACCGACGATTTCAGCGCCATGCTCCTTAGCGGCGGCATAAATGCCGTCACGGATATCCCAGCCCCAGCTATCGGCCCGGGCTAGAACGAAAATCTTCTTTTTACCCAGTACCTTGATGGCGGCGGAGCCGTCCATGTAGCCAACCGTCCATGGACTGAAAGCGGTAGCGAAGGTGGACGGGGAAAGCTTCCCTTTTTCAAAAGCTTCCTTGGCCATGACACAAACCGGAAAGTACGGCAGAGGTTCTTTCTTAACAACTGCATTAATAGCAAATGCAAGTGGCGACCAGGTCTGACCGCCGAGACCCATTATCCCTTCGTCTCGCATGTACTGGTAGCGCCTGACACCGACATCAAGCTTGGCCTCATCATCAGCGACCACTCCTTCTACCATCACCTTGCCCCACGGCATATCCAGTCCGCCTTTTTGGTTGATGACGTCTACAGCCAGAAGGGCACCTTCCTTTTGGGTTTCGGCAACGGCGCCAAATACGCCGGTCAGAGGCAGCAATATACCGACTTTGATTTTACTTGGGTTGGCGGCAACCGCGCTATTCAAGGTAAAAGCTAGGGTCAACATAAAGATCGAGAGTAAGAGCAGATATTTCTTCATTTGTTCCTCCCTGCGAGAGTGGTGGGTGTAATGGATCTAACCAAGATCAACAATGCGAGCAAGTAGCGGACGTCACCTCCTGTGGTTTTAAGGTTAAAAAACATTTGGCCAGCATACTGTCTGGAATCCTAGCTAGGATGCAACCATTACCGGCCTTGCAGTCGACGATGACCACACGGATGGTTCCTTCAGAGAATGGTCACGCGCCCCTTCTCTTGATACCGGATCATGTGCAAGTAAGACGGTTCCTTGAATCCCTTCTGTCATGGGCCGTCCTCTGCTCTTGTCGTCGATACTCAAGAAGGTATTTCGTTGTTCGAACTGCACAAACAATCATTTTTTCACTGGCTCATTCCCGAAACCATTATACGAGCATCAGCCTACCACCATTTACATCGATGGTTGCGCCCGTAATATAGCGGCTTTCATCACTTGCCAGAAATGTTATCACATCTGAAATTTCTTCAGGCTGTGCCAATCGGCCGAGGGGGCTGGCGTTGGTGAACATTTCCTTTTTTTCGGGTGTCAGCAGATTTTTCACCCGCTCGGTCATGGTGGTGCCCGGAGCAACCGTATTGGCCGTGATGCCGTAACGCCCTATGTCTTTTGCCAGGTACTGGGTCAACATCGATACGCCAGCCTTGGCCGAGGCGTAGTGAACGGGTGAGGTCCCGGCGCTTGTGCTGCGGCCAGCCAGAGAACCCAGGTTTATCATACGTCCCCAGCCAACGGTCTTCATATAAGGGAGCGCGGCCTTGCAGCAAAGGAATACACCTTTCAGATTGACATCGATAACCCGGTCCCAGTCATCTTCTCCGATGTCCTCAAATCCGGCGTATGACTTGTAGCCGCCGGCACAGGTTACGAGGATATCTATACCGCCCATAAAGCTATCGGCCGCTGCCATCAGCGACTCCACTTCTTGCCGTGAGGTGACATCAGCGACAAAGGCCTTGGCCGTTCCACCCCGCGAAGAAATTTTGGTTGCCACGGCATCAATTTCGTTCAGATGCAGGTCGGTTAGTGAGACGGCAGCCCCTTGTGCGGCAAAGTCCAGGGCAGTAGCAATGGCGATTCCCCCGGCTGCACCGGTAATGACTGCTCGCTTTCCTTCCAGACGTCTGGATTTCATATCCTCATCATCTCCTTTTCTAATTCTGAGATGCAGGTTGATTCCATCTAATAACTTACCTTCTGGTTAATGAATGGTCCAGCCTCCATCGACCATCAGGATGTGACCGACGATCATGTCCGCCAGGGAACTGCAAAGGAATAAGGTAGCTCCGATGAGATCATCGGTTTGAGCCCAGCGTCCAACGGGGAGTTGTTCAAGGGCCCAATCCTTATAGCCGGGTCTTTGCAGCAGTTCACGCCGGGTCGGTGTTTCTGTAATACAGGGAGCGACGCAATTTACATTAATTCCTTTATTCGCCCACTCATTTGCCAGGGCGCGGGTAAGATGGTGCATACCTGCTTTTGCAGCTGAGTAAACGCAACGTCCTTTAAAAGCAACTTCGGCCAGATTGGAGCCAATGTTGACGATTTTACCCTGACCTTGCTCAATCATTATCGCGGCGACAGCCTGGGCCAAAAAAAATGGGGCCTTCAGGCTTGTATCCAGGGTCTGGTCCCATTGTTCCTCGGTCACCTGCAAGGCCTCCACAGTGGCGGTCCAGGCGGCAT
This sequence comes from Desulfocapsaceae bacterium, assembly GCA_051010975.1. GTDB lineage: Bacteria > Desulfobacterota > Desulfobulbia > Desulfobulbales > Desulfocapsaceae > JABDQA01. The sequence continues at coordinate 2,077 of JBPCUV010000265.1, read as the reverse complement.
TATTGATGAGAATGTCGATCTGCCCGAAATGGGTGAATGTTTTGTTTACCAAGGCCCGAATCTGGTCAACTTCCCTGAGGTCAGTCGGAACAACCAGAGCTTCACGGTCCAAGGCTTTAATCTCTGAGGCGACTTCCTCCAGGGCGTCTTGGCTGCGGCTGGCTATGGCGACATGAGCACCGGCATCGGCCAGAGCGATAGCCAGTGTTCGGCCGATTCCCTCTGAGGCTCCAGAGACGATAGCGACCTGATCTTTAAGGCCGAAACTTGTCCATTTATCGTTCATTCACGTTCCTCGGGAGCAAAATCATCTTTGCAGAGCTGGTTTCACAATGTGATTTACGGGTGTCACAATGTGTAATCTACCAACGACTACAATGTCGGTCAATAAAAAAAGAAGATTGACAGATTAGCCACTCAATTCGCTGTTGGGTCAGCTTTGGCTCCTTTTGTCTTTTGCATCTCTGGATTTTGGCAACATGAATCGGCCAAAACTGGTTGCCAAGGGATTACCTATCCAGCATATCGAAATTATAGAAAACTTGTCTTGGAGGACTATCTGCCGAGTGAAGATTTTTGGCCATGCACCTAACCATAGTGACAGTTTAGATTTCGTCAGTTTATCACCATGGAGGAACTCTTTTGAGATTTACTGATACTATAAATCTCTCGATGGCTGATAATCCCGGGGTCAGTGCCAAAACTGATCGCCCTTTCTTCCTTGTAACAGGAGGGGGACGATCAGAATTAGCTGAATCCAAATTACTCTTCTGTAGCCACCAAGTATCAGCCACCAACCCAAGATGCTTGCCAAGTTAAGTACAGACGATGGAGGCTGAAGGAATTTGGATATCCTCACAGTTAGCGATTATTATGAAAATTTCTCATAATTAGTTTTGCCGATATCCATCTCGGCGTTGTTTGAAATAGTTGGAACCGTGTTCGAAAAAAATCCACTGTCAGCTATTCACAGTTACAACAGGGCAATGTGCATTTAAAATTATGTGCTGCGCATTAGATTTTATAAAAAACTTTTGCGTTCTTGATTTAAGCTCAATGCCAACATAGATCTGATCAACTTTATTTTCCTCTGCAAAGCGAACCAAATCTTCACCGGGGTTCATTCCACGGGCCAATTGGTGACATTCATAGTCAACTTTCTTTTCTTTTAGAAAACTTTCCGCAAAAAGTAGATTCTCTTCTGCCTCCTTAATATCTTCAGCTGTTTCCTTAGCCCCTCCGCCAGTACTGTCAACAACTATAACTTTTGCGCCAGAATCTGCGGCGTGGTCCCGAGCTAGTGAAAGAGCAGATTTCGACTCAGGTGACCCGTTATAACCCACTCAATAAATCATTTTTAATTTCCTCTCTATAGTTATCTATTTACAGTGCAGAAAACGTTACGTCCGTAAACTTTAGGGGGCAGGACGTAGGTTTCTCGTTGATATTTCACCCTACCTTTATGTTCTGCGGGAATTAGCCTGAACCAGCACTTCCTGAAGCTCCTTCATAAGGCTTCAATATAGCCACTATTACAATGCTGTCTGTATGCAGTCGAATAGTTCTTCTCAGAAAATATCTCTACCTTGTTTATAATATTTTGATTTCCTTTCCCAACTCATTAACAAGATTTTGATACACCCGGACGAGTACCGGTTTTTAGCCTCGAAATATCAAACAATGCCCTCTAGTCGAAAATCCCTGCACAGCTGTGAGCAGTGCTTTAATTGATTTTCACTCAACGGATGGGGCCGGCCCAGGAGGCCAATCATAAAGGCTCAACAAATCTGAAAAATACAGCAAAATCAAGCTAGAATGTGTGAATTTTTTCAATGATTGCATGGATGTTACAAAATGAGAACCATCTTGTCATGCAAGATTTGTCTAATCAACCCTAAGCTTCCGGTTCCTTCGGACCGACATCGGCAACAAGGATGGATTCATATGTGGCGGGGCAGCTCCCCACTTGTTCTTCAAATCTTCTTGCTTATCTTTGCCGTTTCTCGGCTTTAGCCAGTTGGAAATTGCTATTCTGGAGACTCTGTTTCACTCCTGCCGGATTGATTGTTTTAAAATA
>JBPCUV010000264.1:0-3907 GCA_051010975.1 Desulfocapsaceae bacterium | reverse complement strand
AAGAGTGCAGCATTGGCAATATCTTTTGTTGTGGAAACTTTTCCTGTAGGTGTCAATTCTTCCCATGTTGCTTTATAATTCTCATCAGATTGCGTGCGCTCTGTTAATGTGGCTCCCGGAGCAATAGTATTTACTGTAATTTTATGTTCAGCTAATTCTATACTTAAACTTTTCGCTAACATTTGCAAAGCCGCCTTGGTCATTCCATAAGCCGCTAGTTTTGGATGTGCTTGGTGTCCTGTTACTGAAGACATAAAAATGATTCGCCCGCTAGATTTTTGTTTTATAAATTGTTTTGTTGCTTCTTGAGCTAGAAAAAACGAACCCTGCAAATTAACAGAAGTTAAAGTTTGAAATTCTTCTAATTTATAATTTATAAAATCTCCAAAGGTGGTAATGCCCGAATTTGCAACAACGAAATCGAGTCTGCCAAATTCTGAAACTGCTTTTTCAACGATGCTTTGAATCACATCGACATCACCAGAGTTTCCTTTGACAGAAGTACAGTTTGCACCCATATTTTCGAGCTCATTGATTGCATTTTCAAGCGCTTTTCCATCTACATCATTAATTACAATAGAAGCTCCTGATTTTACTAGTTGCTTTGCTATTTCAAACCCAATACCAATGGCTGAACCAGTAATTATTGCCACTTTATTTGTATAAGAAAATTGTATCATGATTACGTCTTTAAAGTTAAAAATAATCCATCAATTGGATAAAATATTCCAGTCATAAAACTTGCTTCATCTGAACAAGGATAGTGCTACATTCATTTCGCCAGTTCGTTTTCAAGATTTCGTATCCGTTTTGGGAGTTTTTCGTACGAAGAGTTGTAGGCCATTTGTACTCCCCTATTAAATCGAATCAATTGTCTAAAGAAAGGCTTTATGATAACGAACTTTAAGCAACGCTACAACTCTCTATTGAGTTAGGTAATTTGTTGTGGCTTCGCAGTTAGATAGAAAGCCAGGCAATTTATTTATTACCTAATAAATTATGTTTGCATTGTAATCATCCAGAATACAATGTTTGATAGTACACACTGCTTTGTACAAGAAAGTCCATAATACTTATGCTTTTATGCGCTCTAAAGAGACAATAATCGATCACCGTGAACGTATCCTAAGGGTGACAAATTATCTAAATCGCCGACTTGACAAAAAAATCCGGCTCGATCAATTAGCAAAGCTTGCCTGTTGTTCACCTTTCCACTTTATTCGTGTTTTTGAATCCATCATGGGTGAAACACCACAACGATACATCATTAGAAAAAGGATGGAACGAGCTGGTTTCAACCTTTTAAAACATGATTGGGCAGTAACTGATGTGGCATTCAGTGTGTCCTATGAAACTCCAAGTTCTTTTTGCAAGATTTTTAAAAACACTTTCAGAATATCACCACGTCAATTTCGGGACACTACATCTGAAAAAGAATATTATAAATCTCACCACCCTTTTCGCTTCTTCGGAGAAGAATGTAAAAAATCCAGGCCTGTCTCGATGCCAGCTATCAAATGCTTGCCTCCCATAAAGGTTGTATGTATTGAGAACAAAGGCACAAAAGATGGTAGCTTCCTCGCAACAGCCCCCGCATCCTTTCGCCAACTTGAAAAAGAAATTGTCCGCCGAGATTTGGCAGATAGAGTACATGGCCAAGTAAGTATCTATCCTTACAGGTCTCTAGCCTTTGACGACAAACAGGTGGTAAATTATGTAGGTGCTATTGTTGATAGTAAAATGGAATCATTTTCCGGAATGAAGTGCACCACACTTCCATCTGGACGCTATGCAATCTTTAATCATTTTGGATCTTACAGATTTATAGTGCAGACCTGGAACCAGGCATATATGAACTGGCTCCCCAAAAGTGGCAAGCAGCTTCGTGATGCCCCACCGTTGGAAATTCATATGAACACCAAGGTTCACACTTGTTCGCTACAATTACAGGCCTGTTTGATGATCCCTATTCATTAAGAAATTTCGATTTCAGCTCACTTTCGCAATATCGGACAAGTTTTTTTTGCTGAACCTTACTCTAATGATGTGAGGAAAATTTAAACATCATAAATGAGAGGTGATGTCATGAGATTATCAGCATCCTACACAAAGGTTGGTCGGAAATTTACGGTAGTGATTCCTTTCTTGGTAGTAATTTTCTTTGCTTCATCTTCAATATCGGCACAAATCAAAATGGAATTACCCGACAATATCGATACTTCAGCCAGCTATTTGTTTTTTTTGCATAACTATTACGTTGAGACAAATGGTCCTGATGGCGACTGTAAGTATGACGACATCTTAAAGGCGTTTTCTGACCATAATTATGTTGTAGTAAGTGAAGTCAGGTCGGGAAAAATAGTTCCATGCACATATGCAAAGAAAGTTGTTGAACTGATAGAAAATTTGACTAATTCAGGTGTTCCTCCAGAGAATATTATTGTAGCCGGACATTCAAAGGGTGCTGTTATCGCTCTGTGCGTGTCCGCTCAATTAGCAAACCCAAAAATCAATTATATCATTATGGCTGGGTGCGAAATCGCAGGAATACAAAAGTATAAACTGTATCCAGACTTTAAGAACCTAAAGGGACGGATATTATCTATTTATGCTGATTCTGATAAAGTTGCTGGTAGCTGCGAAAAATCGTTCTCTGAATCGACAGATGGAATAGTTTATAGCGAGATATCACTAAAAAGCGCATCTGGACACAGGCTGTTTTTTAAACCTGAGGATATTTGGATAACCCCAATCATGAAATGGATAACAGGGGGTTAGCTTCATAGTTCTCCAGACCTTGCCAAATCAGACACTTCGCCCCCAAAGATAATAAACCTTAAGACAACCACTCTTGAGTAAGCTCCTCTGTTGCTTCCGGCATTACCCCGAGCAATACTGCAATGTCGAGAATGGTAAAGCGATTGCGCATCTGATTGGCATGGTTGGCGACGGCCACAAAGAAATCCTTGTCGATTTGCATGTTGTTATACCGCAGATCTGAAAATCGATGCGCAGCCTTGGCTTGCCGAAGACAACCCTTTAATTTATGAGCTGCAAGCAGGTGAGGGGTGATGGTGGTTCGAAGAACTTCCCAATTGCCGGGTTGGTTTAGGATAGAAACTGCCCGGGCCATTTTGGGAAGTTTTTCTTTATATTCCTTTTCTACTATGGGTGTCAGAGTCCCCCAAAATGATTCGTCCACCTGTGTTGCCGGCTCACGGAATTGAGGCTGTTCAATGCTTAGAACCCTTTCATACACAGCAGCCATTAAAATCGAGCTCACCCCAACCTGCCGGCCATGCAGATCATGGGAGCACTTGTCCCGTGAGGCGAGCATATCCAGTGAATGCGATATCAGATGCTCACCACCCGAAGCTGGTGAGGAGGTCCCGGTGATGGTCATGGCAACACTAGAATAAAACAGCGCCATGAACAACGCATTAAAACCCTCCTGATCACGGTTTTTTATTTTATCTGGATTCCTCAAGTAGACCGGTTCTAAATCTTTGAGAAGATCTATGGAGAATTGACAAAAATAATCTTCAAACAGAAAATGATTCAGTCTCCAGTCAGCACTGCTCACCGGCTTGGCGAGAACGTCACCCAGGCCCGCGGTACTCAACTCGTAGGGTGCGTTGATTATGATGTCTGGTCTGGCGATAACTGCTTTAGGGGCAGCAGCATGAAAAAGGACCTTGAGACCATCAATTGTGGCGGCGACGTTGGCTGAACCGTATCCATTCATGGAGGCGGCTGTAGCAATGACTATATATGGTTTCTTCTGCAGGAATGCTGTCCACTTTACCAGGTCATTTATCACGCCGCTGCCCACTGCGATTAACAGATCAGCGTGAGTGGTTTGCTGGAGAAGAACATCCCTGGTCCGGTCATCCACCACCGGCGATTC
>JBPCUV010000263.1:0-4583 GCA_051010975.1 Desulfocapsaceae bacterium | reverse complement strand
GTCACTCACTAACCAGTTGCAGTTACGTTCGGCCAAGAAAACGTATCTGGCACTGGTCGAGGGCAGGCCTGAACCGGAAACGGGGTCTTATGTCTCGAACCTGATCAGGGATCGCTATTCAAACAGGATGAAATCGATCGAAAGGGGAGGAAAAAAGGGGGTTACCAACTATCGGGTAGTGAAAACACTCGAGACTCCCGCTCAAATCAGTCTGGTCGAACTGGAATTGATTACCGGCCGAACTCACCAGATCAGAGCCCACCTCTCAGAAGCCGGTCATCCGCTGTTGGGAGATATTCGTTATGGTGGCAAAAGCCGCCTTGGTGATCGCCAGTTCACCAGACAGTGCCTTCATTCCCACCGGCTTGAGCTGAACCATCCGCTCAGTGGTAAAACCGTCTCCTTTAGTGCCGAGATGCCAGAGGAGATGGATCCGGATAATTGGTGAGATCAAGGATACATAGCCTCCCCCGGTCCATTTGGCTGGCAGGCCGCCTGATCTCGTGAAATATCCGGACTAGTTTTTAAAACTGTGCACCGGTGCAGGAATTCGGCCGCCCCAGCCGATGAATCGCGACGACTTTCCGACATTGCGAACCGCCATTATCGGGCTGGCTCCGAACAGGCCGCCAAAACTGACCGAATCACCGACCTCCTTTCCGGGAACCGGAATGATTCTTACCGCGGTGGTCTTGTTGTTGATCATCCCCAGGGCCATTTCATCGGCGATGATGGCCGAAATAGTGTCGCCGTCAACCGATCCCGGAATGGCGACCATGTCGATGCCGACCGAACAGACGCAGGTCATAGCTTCGAGTTTTTCCAGGCAGAGATCGCCGTTGCCCACCGCTTCGGCCAGGACTGCATCTTCCATCACCGGAATGAAGGCGCCGCTCAAACCGCCCACGGTTTTCGAGGCGAAGATACCACCCTTTTTAACCGCATCGTTTAACATGGCCAGAATTGCCGTGGAACCGGGAGCACCAATGGCGTCCACACCAAGGATATGGAGAATTTCACCGACGCTGTCACCCACCGTTGGGGTCGGTGCCAGGGAAAGATCGACGACGCCGAAGCTGACATCTAAAATATCTGATACCTGCCTTCCCACCAGTTCACCGCAGCGTGTAACACGAAAGGTCGTCTGCTTGATCTCTTCGGCAATTTCGTCCAGCTTGAGATCTGTCTCGCCATCTTTTCGTGAACTGATCAGTTTTTCCAGGGAACGGGCAATTACCCCCGGGCCGGAGACGCCGACATTCAATACTGTATCGGCCTCTTCGACTCCGTGGATGGCCCCTGCCATAAAGGGGTTGTCACCGGGTTGATTACAGAAGACCACGAACTTGGCAGCCCCGAAACCACCCTGGTCTGCGGTCTGCCCAGCTATGTCTTTTATGGTCGGGCCGAGTATGGCCAGGGCGTCCATGTTGATGCCTTTCTGGGAGGAGGCAATGTTGATCGAGGCGCATACCGTTTCAGACTCACGTAGGGCCTCTGGTAAACTGTGAATGTATTCCCGGTCTGTCCGGGTCATGCCTTTTTCCACCTGGGCAGAAAAACCACCCAGAATATCGACTCCCACACTGGCGGCCGCCCGGTCCAGGGATTTTGCCAGTGCGACGAAATCATCGCGGCTGAAACCGGCCCCAACGAAGGAGATCGGGGTAATCGATATGCGTTTGTTGACCACCGGTATGCCGAGCTTGCGGGAGACAAAATTGCAGGTTTCAACGAATTTTCCAGCCCGCTCAGAGATACGGTCCTATATGTTTCGGCAGGTTTGGCCGACGGAGGAAGCCCGGCAGTCGAGTAAGTTGATACCCATGGTGACGGTGCGAACATCAAGATTTTCTTTCTGGATCATCTCGACTGTAGCCAGAATCTGGTCTGAGCGTAGCATGTTAACTCCTTGATAAGCAGATAGTGAGGTGACTTGGTTTAGAAGGGGATCTCATTGGTTACTTTGAACAGGTCATGGTGCTGCAGCACCACCTGAAGCCCCTCTTCGCGGGCATAGGTGTCGAGTGCCCCGCGGACCTCGGTGATAGATTTTACCATGCTCAAATCGAGCTGGAGGACCATTGTGTAAGTGTCTCCCTTGATGGTAGTGGCAAGATCAAGGATGTTGATATCGAATTTGAAACAAAAAGAGCTTATACCATAGACGAGCCCTTTACGATTCAGCCCCTGGGTCGTCATGATATAAGTTTTTGGGGGCAGCTCAGAACGCTCTGAATTCGGGGCTAGGGTTATCTCCCTGGCTACCACATCCAGGGTGGTTGGGCTTTTGATGGTATCGATTTTTTCCAGTAGCATGGCTGGGCTGATGCCATCATCGAAGGTGGCGAATAGGATCATGGTTAAATAGCCGCCCAGGGTGGATTGGTTAAGATCAGCCAGATCGCCGCCAAGTTCGTATACGGCCCCGGTAATGTCGGCGACTATGCCGGTGCGGTCTTTGGACATGACCAATATTATCATCTCTCTACTCATTGTCTGGTGCTCCAGTTTTGTATCATTTGATAAGGTGATTTCAAGCTGCGGGTGCTACGGTTTCAGCCAAAATTTTAATTTTTTCGATAACTTTCTTGATATCGAATGAGAGAATTTTTTTCTCATGCATAATCAGTCTGCCGTCGATGATGACGCTGTCAACATCGCTCCCGGATGCCCCGTATACCAATAGATCCTGATTGTAGAAGGGTACAAGGTGCGATCGATGGATATCGACCAGGATTAAATCAGCACCCATTCCCGGCGCGATTTTACCGATCGAATCGAGGCCGATTGCTCGAGCTCCGGAAGCGGTGGCGCAGCTCAATACCTCTTTGGCACTCATTGCCGTAGCGTTTCTGTTGGAGAGTTTTTGAAGTTTGGCCAGCATGTCCATTTCCCTGAACAGGTCGAGACTGTTGTTCGAGGCACAGCCGTCAGTGCCCAGGCCTACGGTAGCGCCCTTTTTTAGCAGGGCGGTGACCGGGGCGATGCCAGAGGCGAGTTTGGCATTGCTTTGGGGGCAGGTGATGATGCCGACTCGGTGTGCGGCCAGCGTGGCGATGTCTTCGTCGTCCAGCCAGATGGTGTGGATGCAGGTGCAGTTGTGATCCAACAGGCCAAGAGCCTCGAGATGTTTGGTAGGTGAGCTGCCACGGGGATCGATAATCTGCTGCTGCTCATCCTCAGACTCAGCCAGGTGAATAAAGAAGCGCACACCTTTGTGGTCGGCCAGACGCTTGGCCTCAACTAAAGTGGCGGGTGAACAGGTATAGGGGCTATGGGCAAAGACTGCCGGGCTGATAAGCGGGGTGCGGTTCTGCCAGTGATTGATAAAGCCTTCGACGGTTTCGACATTTTTACTGGGATCTGGGACGCTGGGGACGGAAAAATCGACAATACCGTGGCCAACCACTGCCCGCATCCCTGCATCGAAGAAGGCTTGGGCTGCGTGGCTCGAATAAAAATAACCGTCGGCAACGCAGGTGGTGCCGGAGCTGATCATTTCCGCGGCGGCCAGTTTGGCAGACCAGTAGACCATTTCCGGATTGACGTGGGCAGCTTCAGCCGGGAAAATATGGTCATGCAGCCAGCGGTGCAGGCTCAAGTCGTCGGCAAAGCCGCGGAAGAGTGTCATGGCACTGTGATTATGACCGTTTACCAGACCTGGCATCACTAATTTTGAATAGGCATCGATGACCAGGAAATCATGCGGCTCGGGGCATTGGGCCATCGATCCCAACGATGTCACCAGCGGCCCCTCAATGACCACAAAATGGTCGCTGTGCAAGGGGGCTGCGGCTTCGGTCAGCAGGGTGCAGTCGCGTATGAGAATTTTCTTTGTCATCTCTCGTGGCCAACAGGCAAAAAAACTGGGTGAGATTTGGGTAATAATCGTTACTATAATACTAATCTGGAGAGACGTGTGAAATGTTAATCACCAGCCGGATTATATGGGTATGGGTATAAAATATAAAGGTGAAAATGTCCGGCAGCCCGGCCACCGTTCACCTTATCCGGTAAGCAGATTGGCCCCTGCGATCGAACTGGTCGAACTGGCAAAACAGGTGAGCGAGGCCGACGATATGCTGACCATGCAGGCTACCGCTAAGTTGCGCCTGCTGGCCGAGCAGATGGAGCAGCTTCGTGCCAAAGCCCGCCGGATCCTGTCAGAAACCAGGGAGCATCAGGAGCTTCACCGGGCACAATGCGGTTTCAGCAAAAAAGTTGGACAGGCTTACCATCTTTATCGGAAACATGGCGGCGCGCTGCTGTTTTCACTGGTCGCCCCGTCTGAGTGGGGGGCAGAGCCGCCCTTCGAATATGTCGGCACCTACCGGCTCGAGTTGGATAAGACATGGAAGAAACTAAAAGGATAAGCGGATATTCACACCAGTGGAATCCGGTTAGATAGATGGAAAAAAAACGATTCATACACAGCCTTGAAGAGGGCCAGCAGGTCGATGATCTATTCATGGTGAAATCGGTGCGTCTGGCCGAAACAAGAGCGGGGAAGCCGTATCTGTCGCTGGTCTTTGCAGACAAGAGCGGTGAGATTGGCGGTCCGGCCTGGGATAATGCCGAGG
>JBPCUV010000262.1:0-4062 GCA_051010975.1 Desulfocapsaceae bacterium | reverse complement strand
GATTTATAGTGGTATGTTCAATCTTGTGCTCAACATGGAGTACAACAATGTAGCGAAAAGCAGCAGGCCCCAATCAGCTTTTTCCCCTACTAGCTTATCCTTGAACCTCGGTGCCATCACAGATATCTTAGGCAGAACAATAACAGCCTGTCTGTGTACGCAGACCATTGGGGTGCATTTTCATAAACTAAACAAACGAGATACCCATGCCCAGACTCACTAAAATAGTTGCCACCATTTCTTCGCTCAACTGTTCGGTCGACTTCATCGAAAGCCTTTACCAGGCCGGTATGAATGTCGCTCGCCTGAACACCGCCCACATGAGCCACGAAGATGCCAGGGTGGTTATCGACAACATCCGCACCGTCTCTGACAAGATCGGGATATTGCTCGACACCAAGGGGCCGGAAATCAGAACCTGTCCTTGTAAAGAAAACCTGAGGGTCAGCTACGGTGATGCAGTTAGGATCAATTGCGAACCAGGAAAGAAATCCTGCGACGACATCATCTGCGTGTCCTACGAAAATTTTGTCCGGGATGTCCCGGTGGGCAGCTCCGTGCTCATCGACGACGGCCATGTTGCCCTCGCTGTTCTGGAGAAGGATGAGCAGTACCTCTACTGCTCGGCGGAAAACGACGGTGTAATCCACGAGCACAAGAGTATCAATATCCCGGCAGTGCATGTGAAACTGCCAGCACTCAGTGAGAAGGACATGGCGTTCATTCGCTTTGCCGCTGAAAATGACCTGGACTTTATCGCCCATTCCTTTGTTCGCAACAAGGAGGACGTCCTGGCGGTCCAAAAAATTCTCGACGAGACAAGTTCCACGATTAAGATTATTGCAAAAATAGAGAATTCTGAAGGGGTCAACAACCTGCCTGAGATCCTCGATCACTGCTATGGGGTAATGATCGCCCGTGGTGACTTAGCGGTAGAAATCCCCACTGAACAGATCCCTTTGATTCAGAAGAGCATCATCAATGACTGCATAGAACGTCGTAAGCCTGTCATCGTTGCAACCCAGATGCTGCACTCCATGATCGATTCGCCACGCCCAACCAGAGCGGAGGTTTCCGATGTGGCCAACGCCTGCCTGGATCACGCGGATGCCCTGATGCTCTCAGGCGAAACAGCCAATGGTAAATACCCTGAGCTGGCAGTGAGGTTCATGTCTAAAATCGCCTTGGAGGTTGAAAGCAAAAGGCAGGGCTTTATGGATATCAGCTACACCCAGGAGAACAAGGTTGCCGCTTACCTGGCCAAATCTGCAGTCAAGGCGGCTCTTCGGTTGAACACCAAGGCTATCGTCGCAGATTCTTTCACCGGAACGACAATTCGAGCGCTTTCCGCCTATCGCGGTGCCAACGTCATCTATGCCCAGGTTTACGATCGCCGAGTCGTGCGATTGCTGTCTCTCTCTTACGGGGTCTATGCAGATTATATTCCCTTGGAGCTAGGACCAGAAAGCCCCCTGCAGCAATCTATATGCCGCCTCATAGCCGAAAACCGTTTTCACGACGACGATCTGATAGTCATCCTGGCCGGCAGTTTTGGTCCCCGACAGGGAGCGAGCTTTATTGAGATCAGCTCGGCGGCTAACTTCAAACTCAAATGTCACTGAGGATCTGCTGAATAGCGCGTAGGTTTTGTCACTGTACGAGCGCTTCCTCAACCCCGGCAAGATCTTTTTATTGGCTGTCAATGAGTTTAATTTTCAAGAAACCGTTCTTATATTAAGATAGTTCCAGCAACTATATGTTCCTAGGTACGTTTTTTCGAAGAGCTATTCCTTCAATATTATTCAACCTCTTCAAAAGGAGTGAGCCATGGGTGCACGATCTTATATTTTTGGGGCGGCAATACTTACCGGGCTATTGTCGATAGCACTTTTACCTGCAAGCTTCGCACTAGCCCAGAAATCAGCCCCTCCGCCGCTGGAAGAAATGTGGCGCATGATTAAACAGCAGCAAGTCGAGATCGACAAGTTGAAAGAGCAGAACGCGCAGCTTCTGGAACAGCTTGAACAAGTTCCCAAAGCGATGGCTGCTGCCCCTGCTCCAGCCTCTGATCCAGCACCTGGGGTCGAGGATGCCTCAGGGACTGTGATGGAAGTGTATGGCCACGCCATGCTCGATATGGGCTACCAGGCCAACCAGAACGACCCTGACTGGTTTGACGTCGTCCGTCCGACCAAGTTGCCGTCTTATGAAAACGAATTTGGTGATGACGGCAACTTCTTCTCCAGTGTCCGCCAAAGTCGACTGGGGGTAAAAACAGCAACCCCGACCAGCTATGGTGACCTGAAAACCATATTTGAGTTTGAGTTGTTTGGCGTTGGCGATGATGCCGGCCAGACCACCTTTCGTCTGCGTCACGCCTGGGGAGAATTAGGCCAGTTCGGAGCGGGTCAGTACTGGAGCACCTTTATGGATATCGATGTATTTCCTAATTCCATCGAATATTGGGGCCCCAACGGTATGGTCTTTTATCGCAACGTCCAGGCGCGCTGGACTCCCTGGTCAGACGGAGACTCCCGGTTTGCCATTTCACTCGAGCGCCCTGGAGCCAGCGGCGATGGCGGCAAGTTTGCCGACTCTGTCGAACTGGAAGGGGTCGGTGGTGACTTTGAGTTACCGGACTTGGCCGCTCATGTCCGATATGCACAGGATTGGGGCCATGTCCAACTGGCGGGGATTCTCCGGCAGATTCAATGGACCGACAACAACAATGACGAATTTGACCTCAGCGGAGACGAACTTGGCTGGGGATTTAACCTCAGCAGCAATTACAAGATTGGGCGCCATGTGCTGCGCGGTTCGCTTGTCTATGGTGAGGGCATCCAGAACTACATGAACGACGCCAGTGTTGATATTGGCGTCGTTGAACAGGCAGGCCTGCCAACAGGCCAAGAGGCTATTCCCATTTTTGGCCTTGTCGCCTTCCTCGACCTCAACTGGAGTGAAAAATGGACGAGTACGATCGGTTATTCCCTGCAGGATAACGACGTAACCAACGGACAGAGCGACAGCTCGTTTAAGAAAGGGCAGTACGCCTTAACCAATATTCTCTGGCATCCAGTGCCAAACTTTTTTGTCGGTCCGGAACTCCAGTGGGCCAAGCGTGACAACTACAACGATGGCTTCACCTCTGATGACTTTCGTGTCCAGGTATCGGCCAAGTGGAACTTCAGTAAATCATTCGGGCTCTCTGAATGAGGTTCGAAAATATCAATGAGAAGGAGATGAGATCATGAACACGTCATCGAAACACACACCCTTCGTATCGGCTCTGCTGACGCTCACTATACTGCTGGTTTGGCCTTTTAATGCATTTTCATCAACACCTTCTGACGCGGAGCTGCAAAATGCAGTTGATAAGGCGTACGACGCTTTCAAAGATGTGAAGGAGGGCGCCAATGCCGATTACATCCCGATCCTGGCAACCGTGCCCAGTGAGTTGTTTGGTGTCGTGATAGCGACCAAGGATGGCAAAATCTTCAGTGCAGGGGATATTGACTATCGATTTTCAATACAATCCGTATCTAAGCCCTTTACTGCGGCACTTATCATGGCCACGCAGGGACCTGAAGCGATACGTGAGAAGATAGGGGTCGAACCTACCGGTATGCCGTTTAACTCCAAAATTGCTCTTGAGATGTATGAACAACGATCGGTCAACCCGATGGTCAATGCCGGAGCAATTGCTGCGGTAAGCTTGGTGCAGGCGGATTCAGAAGAGCAACGCTGGAATATGGTGAATGAAAACATCGAAGGATTTGCCGGAGAGAAACTGTCAGTTCTGGAGGAGGTGTATAACTCCGAGTACGAGACCTCCTGGAGCAACCGTGCAATTGCCAATCTGCTCTACAACTACGAGCGATTGTACGCTGATCCCGAGGAATCTCTTCGAGTATATACCCGTCAGTGCTCGATTGGGGTGAACACCAAACATCTCGCCATAATGGGGGCAACACTTGCAAACGCCGGGGTCAACCCGATCACCGGCAAGCGCATGATGCCGGCTGAGCATGTTCCGGAACTGCTGGCCATCATGGCAGCAGC
>JBPCUV010000261.1:0-7837 GCA_051010975.1 Desulfocapsaceae bacterium | reverse complement strand
AAGAGGTGGCTGCCACCCCTTCATGCTGTGAAGGTGTGGATATGGATCATGCTGATATGGTCCTCACCGAGGCTGTAACATCTTCCAGTCTGTCTCCGAGTTCCTGCTGCGAAGACAAGCTCTGTTTCGATTCACCGGTCGACAATCCTGAAATCGCTGCCGCAGTCGGCGGCTGCGAGACTGAGGCTGAACCGCCACCGCTCCTCGTGTTGTCGGACGAAATGGGTCCATCCCTTTCTTTGAACAAATTTCCATCAGATCCTCCCTCTGCAGCATCCCCCATACCTATTTACATACGTACCTGCACCTATCTGATTTGAACCTGCCTTCACTTGCTTTTTAGTTTTAGTTTCTAGATTTTTCAAATCCAAAAGTATGGAGTTTATTATGAACAAGGCAGTGGTAACGGTGCTGATCGCGCTGATGGTTGGTCTAATATCGATGGTTTCCATCCACGAAGTTCAGGCATCATTTGGTCTGTTCGGGGCCCATAAAAAGGTCAAGGAGGTGGATGGCAAAGTTATGATCCCGCTCAAAAAAGTTGATGACGGGAAAGCCCACTATTTTAAATACGAGCAGGGCGGCACCACGGTGAATTTTTTTGTTGTCAAAAGCAATGACGGTGTTGTTCGTGCAGCTTTCGATGCCTGTGACGTCTGTTTCCCTGCCAAGAAGGGCTATACCCAGGACGGTGATTTCATGATCTGCAACAATTGTGGAAGACGTTTTCACTCAAGCCGTATCAATGTGGTCGAAGGAGGCTGCAATCCCGCGCCCCTGCGTCGCGAGGTGGTGGGTGATCAACTGGTTATCAAAACATCGGATATCATACCCGGTTCACGCTACTTTTAGGTACCGCCATGAACATCGTTACCATTCCCTTAAAAAATATGCGGCGGAAACCAACCAAGACGCTTCTGTTGTTGTTCGTCTTCCTCCTGGGCGTCATCTCAATTGTCGCCCTCTACCAGGTGTCTCTGGTGGTAGGCCACAGCCTGGAGAAAAAACTCACTGCCTTCGGCGCCAATATCGTGGTCAAACCCTCAACCGAGACGCTCAGCGTCAGCTATGGTGGGTTCCACATGGGCGATATGCTGCTCGACATCAAAGAGTTGCAGGAAGCCGAAACAACCTCAGCCATAAGGTCGATTGAACTCAATGACCGGATCAGCGTGGTGGCGCCCAAGCTTGTCAACATGTTCAAAGTGGATGAGTTGGCCATCGCGGTGGTAGGGGTCAGGTGGGAAGAGGAACTCGGAATCAAAAGCTACTGGGCTACGGATGGCGTTTTTCCCGAGCAACCCGATCATGTTCTGGTTGGTGCCATGGCGGCCCAAAAGCTTGGTCTCGGGACCGGTGATTCGATTATCCTGGGTGATCATCAGTTCACCATATCTGGTGTATTGTTTGAGACGGGCAGTGATGACGACAGCGTCATCCTGATGGATCTGTCCAAACTCCAGCAATTGGCGGGACAGCCCGAGGCGGTAAGCTTCGTTGAAGTGGCGGCACTTTGTGCCGGTTGCCCGATAGAGGATATCGTCACTCAGATTCAGACAAATCTACCCAAGACCAACGTCATTGCCCTTCAGAATGTTGTCAATCAGCGTATGTCGTCGGTGAAATTTGTTCAGAAACTGGCCCTCTCTATCAGTGTGGTCATCCTGGTCACGGCTTCGGCAATGGTGGGACTGTCAATGCTGTCGGCGGTCAATGAGCGGAAGAAGGATATCGGAATTCTGCGATCACTCGGTTATGCCAAATCGCGGATTTTCCTGATTTTCTGTCTTGAGGCCGGAATTATTGGCCTGCTGGCCGGTTCCATCGGTTATGTTGCGGGTTACGGAGTCAGCCTGAAAGCTTTGGAGTACCTGAGTCTGACCGATGTGGCTCGACCGCTGTTCTCCATTTCTCAACTACTTGTATGCGCGTTTATTTTTCCATTGATAACGATCCTGTCGGCGCTCTATCCCGCCTGGAAAGGCAGTTCGATCGAGCCGTCCCAGGCCCTGGTTTCTCTCTGATACAAGGTGACTACATGCTCGAAGCAGTAAACATACATAAAAGTTTTTCCTCTGAGGGAGCTGATGTCGCTGTCTTGAAGGGGCTGTCTTTGCGGCTCGAAGAGGGCGATTATGTGGCGATTGTGGGAAGATCCGGCTCAGGCAAGTCGACCCTTCTCAATGTGCTCTCCACCCTTGTCAGACCAGATAGCGGTGTGCTGAATTACCAAGGATCCGATTTGACCTCGGCAGCAGAAAGACAACTCAACATTATCAGGAAATCGGACTTCTCAGTGATTTTTCAATTTCATCACCTGCTGCCCTATCTCAGCGTACTCGAAAACACCCTGCTGCCGTTCATGGGATCCCTGGCACCGGTATCCGGCCAGTTGGAGCAGCGGGCCCTGGATTGCCTTGATCGGGTAGGTCTGGCAGATAAAGCCAGGCGATTGCCCGGAAACCTTTCGGGAGGCGAACAGCAGCGAGTGGCGATCGCCCGGGCCCTGGTCAAATCATCGAAGATTCTTTTTGCCGATGAACCGACCGGCAGTCTGGATAAAAAAACCGGTGAGCAGATCATGGGGTTGCTGGCTGAACTTCATGATGACGGGCTGGCCATTGTCATGGTGACCCATGAACCGGCATACGCCAACCTGGCCAAGAGAACCATAGAGATCGAGGACGGCATCATCGTCCACTAAATATAGTGAAGCAAGCTCATTCCATCTCCGCCGGCTCCTCGCTCGCTCATTGCCGGACGGCAGCCTCTAGAATAAGCTGCTATGTCTAACCGCTGCCCGTATTCGTTGTGGTTGAGCGGAGCTTTTTCAATCTCTTTCCGGTACGACCAGGATCGGGCAGTAAATGGTGTTGAGTACCTTGTGGGTAACACTGCCCAAAAACAGGCCGGCAATATCGCTGTGCCCGTGGGAGCCCATGATGATCAAGTCGAACTCTTTGGATTTGGCCAGGTTACTGAGCATGGTGCCGGGGGCTCCCGATAAAGGTCTGGTGTCATACCTTATGCCGCTGTCTGCCAACATCCGTCCGGCTGTTTCGAGTACAGATTCTGCCTGCAGCCTCAATTTACCCTTGAGTTCCTCAACCATCGAACCGTTGATTTCGGTGAGCCCGCCGAGCCATTCATAACAACATACGGCGGTCACGTGAGCATCACATAGATCGGCCAGATAGACGGCATGTTCCACCGCATTGTCTGAATAGATCGATCCGTCGACTGGAAGAAGAATTTTCGATATCTTCATAAGACCCTCCTCAACAAGATTGTCAGGTGAGACCGCTTTATGTGTATATACATAAAATATCCACGATCTGCGAAGAAGGCAACCGGCCCCCTAAAATGTGGAGCGTCTCAGAGCCAGGGAGGATTTAGTATAGGCCGGGCGGCCATCATTTAGCTTTTAGGACTGCATTTTAGTCTTTACGCTGTCGACTTTGTCATCCATGGTCTGCTCCTTGTCGGTGCGAGTGCCCACCTTGATCGAACTGGTCAGTCTCGGCACCCCCATCTGATGGAGGGTTTCATGGCATTTTTTTACCGCTGCAAAGACTTCGTCCCACTCCCCTTCGATATTCGTTCCATAGGCATGCAGATGGGTCTTTAAGCCCGCCTCGTCGAAAATTTTGTGGCAGGCAGCGATATATTCGGAAACCGACAAGCCGACTCCAAAAGGGGAGACGGTCAGATCCATGATAATTTTCATTGCTTTCCTCGTCTGGTTCGGATGAATGATGAGCCGGTCTCATCAACAGTTCGAAGCTGGTGCTGCAATATGAATATGAAGCACAATATAATCTTTTTCCGAGGTGAGAAGCACCATATTTGATAGTTCTCGTAATAGTTTCCACACTATGCTATACAGGGTGGTCTTACCAGATTATAGTTTTTACTATCGGATTGCAGCATGGAACGCCAGATATTTCCCTTCAGTGCACTTGTTGGTCAGGAAAAGTTGAAGACCGGTCTGCTTCTCAATGCAGTCGATCCGGCCATCGGAGGAATTCTTGTCAGTGGTCAAAAGGGCACCGGCAAATCGACCGCAGTGCGGGCTCTTGCACGTGTACTTCCTCAGGTAGAGGTGGTCAAAGACTGCCCTTACAACTGTAATCCCGAAGAAGTTGACAATCTCTGCTCCTCATGTGCTGACAGCTACCGTTCGGGCCGGCCGTTTAAAACCGAGATGCGGCCGATGCCGCTGGTTGAATTACCGTTAAGCGCCACCGAGGACCGGGTGGTGGGTACCCTGCATATAGAACAGGTGTTGAAAACCGGCACCCGGAGGTTCGAACCCGGCCTGCTTGCCTCGGCCAATAGAGGCATTCTCTACGTCGACGAGGTTAATCTACTCGATGACCATCTTGTCGATGTGTTGCTCGATGCAGCTGCATCGGGGATCAATAACGTCGAACGGGAATCTATTTCCTACTCTCATCCGTCGCGCTTCATGCTGATCGGGACCATGAACCCCGAAGAAGGGGAGTTACGCCCGCAGTTTCTTGATCGTTTTGGGCTGAGTCTCAGGGTCAGCGGCGTCGAACATCCACTGCAGCGTCGACTGATCGTCGATCGTCGGATCGAATTCGATACCAATCCACAGCGTTTCATCGATGGCTATGAGGAAGACGAGACACTGCTCTCCAAGCAGATAGGTGCTGCCAGATCTGCGCTTCAAAACGTTGATATACCAGGGGATATGGTCGAGATGGCGGTGGCTTTGTCTACCGAGGTGCGGGCCCAGGGACACCGGGCCGAGATCTCCATAATCAAGGCAGCCAGAGCCCTGGCCGCATTTCTTGAGCGTGCTGCGGTGGAACCTGAACACGTTATTGAAGCGGCCCGATTTGTGCTGCCTCATCGAATTACCACGCTCTCATTTGCCAGCGGCGAGCAGATTGAAGAAACGCTTGAGGAGATCTTTAAAAAAATCATCAACCAGGAACAGACAGTCGAGGCGGCAGCTGCGGGGGATGGAGTTCCGGATGACTGGGATGATATTGCCGAGCAGGTGCCTGGGGCTACGGCAGCTTCCAACGTAGGTATGCTCTTTACTTTCCTGGCCGAAAAAAAAAAGTCATTTTTGAGCCGGACTCCCTGATCTGTGTGGAAGATCTCAATCTCGACTCTCTGGAGATCAACGGTAAGTTCCGTGGTCGGGCCAAAACCATTCTCTCTCAATCTGTCAGCGGCCGCTATGTAAAGGCTGCCCCGGTCGCGGAGTCAGAGCGCTCCTATGATCTGGCAGCCGACGCCACCATCCGCTCAGCCCTGCTCAGACAGGCGGAAGGAGGCGGCGCCATAAATGATATTTCCATATCAGCCGCCGATCTGCACAAGAAAATTTATCAACGCCATGTCAGGTCGCTGATCATCTTTGTGGTGGATTCATCGGAATCGATGGGCGAGGATGGGGCTCAGGCCAGAATCAAGGCCGCCAAAGGTACTATTTTGGGAATTCTGACCAAGGCCTATCAGAAACGGTTCAGGGTAGGGCTGGTTTCTTTTTATGATGAGTCTGCCGAGATCGTGCTGCAGCCGACTTCGAGCCTCCCCCAGGCCCAGAAGTGCCTCAGGTCGCTGCCGGTTGGCGGGGCCACACCTTTTGCCCATGGACTGATGAAGGGCTGGCAGTTGATCAAAACCGAGCGCAGGAAAGACCGGGACATCAGGCCCTTGATGGTGGTACTTTCCGATGGCGAGGCAAATGTCTCTTACGATGAGACTCTGCCCCAGAGTAAAATCGTTGATGAACTCCTTAGTATTGGCGCTTTGATCGGCAGAGACGAGATATCCTCTCTAGTTGTCGAGACCCGGCCCCTGAGAGATCCTTCTCAGACGATGGGTGCACTGGCAGAGGCAATGGGCGGCAACTACTACCACAGCACTGCATTTAAGAATTCTGATTTGCTGAAGGCGGTCGCCGATTTTTGACGGACAAACTGAACGGATAATTCTCATATATGGAAAATACTGCTAAATCATATGGACCGTTCTGGCTGGCCTGGCTGATGTGGGGTTTGGTCGCCGCACTCTACTGTATCGGCTATTTTCAGCGTATGGCACCGGCGGTGATCGCCGATGATCTGATGCGCGATTTCAATCTGGGGGGCGCGCTGTTGGGTAACCTCTCGGCCATGTATTTCTACGCCTATGCCGCGATGCAGATACCAACCGGTCTGCTGGTCGATCGGATAGGCGCCCGAAAACTTGCATCGATTGCCTGTATGACTGCGGCGGCCGGTATTCTCATTTTCAGTTTTGGTGGATCACTATGGTTGGCCTATATCGGCAGGTTTCTGGTCGGCGCCTCAGTTGCGGTAGCCTGGGTTACCTGCATGAAGCTGGCCGGGCACTGGTTTCCGGCTAACAGGTTCGCAACGGTAACCGGCGTCGCTCTTCTGCTTGGCAACTTCGGGGGTGTCTTGGCCGGGGTTCCATTGGCGTTGGGAGTAGATTTGTTTGGCTGGAGACTGGTCATGGGAGTGAGCGGGTTTATCACCCTGGCACTCGGTGTCGCCACCTGGGCCGTTCTGCGTGACGATCCTAAGGACTATGGTTATAAAAGCCATGCCCATTCAGTAGTCCAGGACAAGGGCAGCCTGCCCGCGGGGGCGGCACTGAAATCAGTACTTTCACAGAAGGATACCTGGCTGCTCTTTTTTGCCGGTGGTTTGTCCACTGCACCGGTGCTCGTATTTGCCGGTCTCTGGGGCGTACCCTATCTGACCCAGATTTACGATCTGGAGACCTCTCAGGCAGCGTTGATCACTTCCACTATGCTCCTGTCCTTTGCTTTCAGCGGGCCGATCGTCGGCATGTTGTCGGATCGGCTGGGTCGAAGAAAGTTGCCCTATCTGATACTCTCCAGCTGCACGGCGCTGTTATGGGCGATTTTCCTGTTTGTGCCATTGCCTTATATCATGCTGTTTCCGCTTCTGGGGGGCATCGGGTTTACCAGCGGTGCTCTGATCATAGGTTTTGCCGCAGCCCGGGAGATAAATCATCCTGGAGCAGCCGGGGTGGTTGGCGGAGTGGTCAATATGTCGGTACTTGGTGTGGCTGCCATCATGCAGCCAGTGCTTGGAAAAATTCTAGATTCACACTGGCAGGGGACGCTGGTTGAGGGGGCCAGGGTCTACACCCAAACGGCATATTTCTCAGCCTTTATCTGGCTGCTTGTCAGCACCGCGCTGGCAGTGGTCATGGTTTTTTTCACCAGAGAGACCTACTGCCGAATTCGTGAAATAAAATGAAGTCAACGCAGGCTTTCAAACGCCGGGATAGATTATTTCTATCCATTTGTCCCCGTTGAACAGTCCGTCTCCCCATTCTGCTTCGAGATCAGCAAGAGGTTTGGCTTCGATCGCTTCTTGGATTGTTTTACCGTCGGCTTTTAATCTTCTCAGCCGTTCGTAGGCGGTCTCGAGCATGGTCAGATAGATAGAGAGTTCTGCCCCATTGCGCAGCCGGTCCCGGACATTGTCATGGGATACTCTCAGTGTTCCACCCTCGCCAAGGTTCTCGTTACTCCCGGTAGGGTCACCATCGAGGTATCTCTACTTGATGATTGGCAAGTGATTCTTATCGTTGACTCGGAATCTTTTTCAATCTTTCAGCCAAGGCCTCTAATGACTTTTTCCAAACTTCTCAAAAAACATAACACCATACTGAGTGAATGTGCCGTCTCCGAAAGGTTGCGGAGACTGCCCGGCCTGGAACTCCATCCGACGCTTTTTAACACGCCGCTGATCTATGACCGAAACGGCAGGCAGCGTCTGGAAGAGATTTATCACAGCTATATCGAGGTGGCCAGCCA
>JBPCUV010000260.1:0-7382 GCA_051010975.1 Desulfocapsaceae bacterium | reverse complement strand
TTAGCGAAATCTTTAAATCGACCCATCCATTCCTCTTTAGCGTCAGTTGGCAGGAAAGTGACAAAGGTTCCTATGGAGCGCTGCAAGCCCATTAGGTCGATCAGAAAATCGTAAACTGCATTGGCCGCTCCCAGTTCGGCGTTGAGGGCCTGATTCTGGGCATCGAGCAGGTCAATGATCGATTTGATTCCTTCGACATAGGAGTCGGTTACCAGCTGTAAATTGTTTCTGGCAGCGTCAAGCGCATCCCGGGACAGTTTGATCGACGGGTAGGAAGCCCTGGTGTTGTTGAGCGACTGGAGAATTTGCTGGTTAATTCGATTCTGGGAATTGTTTCGGGAGGTTTGCAATTGCAGCAATTCCTCACGGTTACGGCTGAGCGTTGCGGTTTTTCGACCACCCTCGAATAATGGTAGGCGGGCAAATACGCCAACCTGCCAGTCACTGTCATCTAAGCCGGAGATGTCGCTGTCTCTCTCTCCAGCACCACTGTTTGCAAAGAGCTGCTGAAAATCCCCTTCGACATCAAAGGATGGCAGCCAATAATCCCGGCGTGCCCCGACAATTATTCGATCCTGAGCTGCAATCGCCGCATCGAATGCCTTTAGTTCGGGGGCTGCCGCAAGACCTTCTTCCACCACAAAATTTCTGAACTCCCTGAAATGCAGCGGATTATGAATCAGATCATAGAAAAGACGGTCTCCGCCCATAATCAGCGGATCGCTCAAGTCGGTTTCTTCGGCAATGAATTCTTCCTGTAGTGGTCGGTTGATAATTCTGTTGAGGGCCTGCATCGAGTCAAAGGTGGCTGATTCGGCCTGTAGTACAATTTGCCGGTCGGTGGCAAATTGGGTCTGCCAGCGATAGAGTTCGTCGGGGCCGGCAATGCCTGAACTGAGCCTGATCTGAGCCCGTTCGAGGTTGGCTTGGGTAAGCTGCATATTTTCTTTCTGCACTCGCTCGATGGTTTTCTGCCGCAGCACATCGAAATAGGCGGTTGAGGATTCAAAAATAATATCGAGCTTGACGCTGTCCCGGCTATACTCCCTGCCGGTTTGGGAAAACTTTTCGACGCTGTAACCGGTCCAGCTTCGATCGGAGTAGATCTCCTGGGAAAAACCCAGGTCGCCGGTCCAGGTGTTTTCAGGATTTACTCCCCGGCTTACTTCCGCCCGGTCATCGTCAATGGTCGTGGCACCGGTGCCAATAAAAACTTGGGGAAGCAGCGGTGATCGCGCCTCACTAACCGCATAGGCCCCTGCAGAAACCTCTTGCTCGGCCACGGCCAGATCGAGGTTGGCTGCCAGTGCCTCGGTAACAACTTCCCCTAAGGTCAACTTGCGTTCAATATCGGTTCGTTCCTCGTTGATAATTCTGGCTCCGGTCATGTAATCAAGACTCGGATAGACGTTGATGGCCCTGGCCGTCGCCATATTGATCGTCAACTTCTGGGTTTGAGAAAAGATGATCGGTAGGGCTCCCGGGTCCTCACCAAGCAAAATTTCCTGAATATTGATGGCAACCTGACGGGCAAGTTGCTCCTCGGCTTCTTCCTGCATCAGGGTGGCGAACATACCGGCTTCCAGATAATCATATGAAGCCAGCGTGAAAGAGGGCAATTTACGATCATTAAACCCTGCGGCCAACCGTGCAACTTCAGCGTCGGAAAAGCGCCAGAGTGAGCCAATAATGACCGCCTCGGCATCTGCCGGAATTTGACTGAGTGCCGCCTCGGCAGAGTCAATCACCGGCACCATGTGCACAGTCAGGGAATGTTCGTTCGCCAAATAGCTACCCAGTTTTCCAGCGGCCGGTACCCCATGTATATCTCTTTCATCGAGGAGCAGTGTCAAACGTTTGAAGTCGACAAGACGGCGGAAGGTAATGACTCCCTGGTCGATTTGCACACCGAGATCGATATATAGCAGGTTCCTGACCCCACTGCTGATTCCCTCCAGCGGTGCCTTCTGCAGTTCTGAATCGAAGATGAGCGGAGCCACAACAGGTTTGCTGAACTCGTTGCGTTCAACGGCGATAGTTGAACCGATAAAGCCGAGCATTACAATCAGGTCGCAGTCTGGATCACCAAGCAGCCTGTCAAAGGCCTGCGTGACCCCCTCCCTGGTGGAATCCGCCTCCAGAAGCATATCCTCTGGAAAAAGAGCCTTAAACTCCCCGGTGGCCATCTGTTCGATCTCGGATATGAACACCTCGGGCCAGCCCGGCGGTGATACATTCGGGCCGTCGGTTATGATGCCGATCCGATACTCGGGAAGATACTGGTCCTGTGCCTGGACAGCACTACACATACCAATAAACAGGCTTATCAATAATAACAGCGCACCCCGGATTTTCATTTGATCACTCCTCATGAGCTGGTTGAACGGGACGGTATTTTAAAGAAGGTCGCATATAGGACCGGTACAAAAATAAGGGTCAGCAGCGTTGCGAAACCGAGACCGAAAACGATGGTGACCGCCATTGCCACAAAAAAGGCGTCCTGGAACAGCGGAATCATGCCCATCATAGTCGTCAGAGCCGCCATCATGACCGGCTGCATCCTTGAGACACCCGATTCGATAACCGCATCGAGACCTTCCATACCATCTTTGATGTTGAGATCGATCTGGTCGATCAAGACAATGGCATTCTTGATCAGCATGCCGGACAGGCTCATCAGTCCGAGCAGCGACATAAAGCCGAATGGTTGCTGCAGCAGTAATAGCCCGACCGTGACGCCAATGATCGATAGCGGCACGGTCAGCCAGATGATCAGCGGTTGTCTGAAGGCATTAAAAAGAAATATGACGACAAGTATCATCATACCGAAATAAAGGGGGATATTGGCCGCCAATTGCTTTTGTGAATCAGAAGAATCCTCAGCCTCACCGCCCCAGGCTATAAAATATCCAGGTTTACCTTTCAGGGGGATGATGTCGTCATACTTAATCGGTATTGTGTTCGCTGTGTATTCTCCTTTTTTACCAAACGTTCGTCCGCCATAGGCTTCAAGATCAACTCCGAGCGCCTGCTCTATTTCAGGTTTTAACTTGGCAAACAGCTCAGAAGGTAGTCCAGAGCGGGTATCAAAATGAATTTTAATAAACGGTCGACGGTGCCAGCGAGAAACACGGGCATTCTCCCAGGTCGTCTCCACTCCATTAATTACCTGCAGTATTGGTACTTCCTGCTGGGCTGAAGGACTGTAAATCTGCAATTCCTCCATGTCTTGCAGTCTACCTCGCTCACGGGCTGGTGCTCTGGCGATGATTGGAATCAGGTCGATGCCCTCGCGATAGATACCGGTGGTAGTGCCTGAGTAATTAGATTCAATTGCGGTGGCGACCATCGGTCGATCGATCCCCAGGGCCCGAGCTCTATCTTCTGCGATAATCGGTTGAGGTAGTTTGACTTTCTGGCCCCATTCCGTCCTTACTGCCTTGGACAGGGGATCTGCTTGAACAATTGCCATGACCTCATCAGCCATTTTTCGCAATTCTGCAGGGTCCGGTCCATTGATGCGAAACTGAATTTTTCCGCCTTCACCTGGTCCCAGCAGGAATTTCTTGGTATTAACCACGACGTCTGGAAACATCTCCTCAAAATCATTTTGGACTTGTGGTAAGAGCCCATCGATGATCTGGTGGTCATCGACCGAAACAACGAGTGAAGTATAATGACTGGAGGCATCGACCGGGACCGAATAGACCAGCATAAATCTCGGGTGCCCCGCGCCTACCGCAGAAGCTACCTGCGTGACTCCTTCGATGTTGAGCAGGTATTCCTCCATTTGAGCAACACCCTTGGCGGTTTCCTGGATATGTGTACCTTCCCGGAACTGGGCCTCAACGATAAATTGCGGCGTAGTGGAGTTGGGAAAGAACTCGTTGCTGACAAAGCCGAACCCATAAAGTGCAAGACCAAACATACCGGCAACGATGGCAATGGTGAGATAACGTACTTTAATCGCCAGGCCCAAGAATCCACGATACACTTGATAGAACTTGCCGCCGTATGGATCCTTCTTCTCAGCACCTTTCTGGCGGGCCTTTTTCCCGAGGACAAAAGACTTGGTAATGAGCGGGGTCACCGTTACGGCTGTCAGCCAGGATAGAGACAAGGAGATGAGGATGACATAGTAGAGCGATCGGCAATATTCACCGGTGTTGTTGTCCATTCCCCCGATTGAGGCAAAGGCCAGTACTGCTACAACCGTTGCGCCAAGAAGCGGTATCGAATTCTGCCCGACCACTTCTTTCGCTGCCTGCATACCGTCCATCCCCTTTTCCATTCGCACCTTCATGCCGTCCACCACCACGATGGCGTTATCGACCAGCATGCCGAGGGCAATAATCAGTGCACCAAGGGATATACGCTCCAGAGTGATCTGGTAGGCGCCCATCACCATGAATGTCGCGGCAATCGTCAGCAGCAGGATGAAGCCGATAATGAGCCCGGAACGCAACCCCATGAATATTAATAGAATAAGGATAACAATACCGACCGCCTCAAGGAGGTTGATTACAAATGAATTGACCGCCTTGGTAACTGCCTTTGATTGCATAGCAATTTCAGCTAGTTCCATGCCAAGGGGGATCTCTCCTTGCAATTCGTCGATTCGTTTGATTACCCCCTCACCCATGGTCACCGCATTTCCACCGGTCACGGTGGAAATTGCAATGCCGATTGCTGGCGCCTGATTGAGACGTAACAGTTTCGATGGTGGATCGACATAATCCCGAACGACAGTGGCTACATCTCTCAGATAGATGAGCTTCCCTTCCTTGGAAGCAATAAAGAGGTCGTTGAAATCCTTTTCAGACTTGAAATCGCCGGTTGGGTTGATGGCCATATATTCAGGGCCTATTTTGAGGCTGCCAGCACTGACCGGTAGATTTTTTGCCTGCAGGGCATCAAATATCTCCTGTTTGGTGATGCCCAGCGAAGCCATTTTTGTCCTCGACATTTCAACGTAAATCGCTTCGCTCTGTTCGCCGAAAAAGGTGATCTTCTTGACATCGGGTACCACGAGAAGCTCGCGCTTAAGAAGCTCAGCAATATCTTTGAGTTCTGCATAGGTATACCCTGGACCGGTCAGAGCAAAGTAGACCCCATACACATCACCAAAATCATCGTTGACAATGGGCGGGCCGGACCCGGGCGGCAACTCAGGTGTCACATCAAGCACCTTGCGCCGCATCTCATCCCAAACCGCAGGAAGTGCGGCTTTATCGTAATTATCTTTGATCTTTACCTTGACCACCGACATACCTCGGGAAGAATACGATTCAACCCGCTTCAGTTGGCCGAGCTCCTGCATCGCCTTTTCGATCTTTTCGGTAACTTCCTTTTCCACTTCCTCAGGAGATGCGCCTGGGTAAGAGGTGGCAATGACCGCATCCTTGATAGCAAACTCTGGATCCTCAAGACGCGGTAAGCCCTGATAGGCAGAATATCCTACGAACAGAACAACGACAGTAAGCGTCCAGGTAATCACCGATTTATTGATGCTAAACTCCGCGATGTTCATGGCTTAGTTTCCTTCGCGCTGATTTTCCCAGGGACGGACCTGCATACCCTCCCGAAGTTTGCTGCCCCCGGTCACAACAATCGTGTCTCCGCCTTTAAGGCCTTCTGAGACGAGGATATTTGTGCTTCCTTCAAGGGGGCCGATGCTTACCTTTGCCTTAGTGACACTCTTGCTGTCCTGGCTATAGATCCAGACATATTCACTGCCATCGGCATCATTGAGAACGGCAATGGCGGGGATGATGATGCTAGTAGTACCGGAAATCGGTAAATCACTTGTCGTTGCGGTGACTTTGGCCGTCATACCAGGAAAGATGTTGACCTCTTCCGGCTGATCCATCGCCAGCACAACCTGGTAGGTCTGGGTGGCGGGGTCGGCATCGGTCGAAAATTCCTTGATCGTCAGTTCATAAAGATTTCCCGGTGCCGAATCAAATTCCGCGGTGATTTCAGCTTCTCCACCCTGTCTGAACTGGGCCATCATCAGTTCGGGAACATCGATCAGTATCTCGAGCTTGTCGATGAGTTGCAGGTAGGCGATCGGCTCTTTCTCTTTTACTTTCTGAAAATTTTCGACATAGCGTTTGGCAATCACCCCGTCAAAGGGGGCGACCAGCGTCGTGTCCTTGAGCGCATTTCTGGCATCTTCAAGTTGGGCTCGGGCAACGTCCCGGGAGGCGCGGTAGCGATCAAAGTCCGCCTTGGAAACCTGCCGCTTGGAATAAAGTTCCTTATAACGGTTATACTGCTGCTTAGCCTCGAGTTCACGGGCCTTTGACTCGGTGATGGCAGTTTCAAAATCCCTGGGAAGAATCTGGGCGATCAGATCACCTTTCTTGACCACCTGCCCCTCCTCAATGGGAAGTTCCTGTAAGGGGCCTGAGACCTTGAACGAGAGCTCTGAACGCCGTGCCGCTCGGATCCGACCCGGCAGCGACATCTGCAGCTCATTTACACCCTGCTCGACCGTGTGCAGTTTTACCGGACGAACCGGATCGGGAACTTCCACTTCCTGTTCATCCTTGCAGCCCCCAAGTAAAAGGCTGAACGCCAATAGAAGTAACACGCAGTTGACGACCGATTTGTTTGTAAATGGTGCGGTAAAAGATCTTGACTGGACCATATCGCCTCCAAATAAACGACATTGAACGGGTTGGGTTTGTTGGAGCTGATTTTCAAATGATATCAGAATCTTGTCTCCCAGTTGTTATCGCTGAAATATGTAACACCTGTAAAACCAGGTGTTGAAGAAAATATCTATGTCAGGATTATCAAGGGAGGTGCTTAATTTTATATCCCCACAATTAGTAACTCAAAAACTATACCACATTAGAGAAAAGATCTGATGTCTGGCTTAAGATGTAGATATAATTAGAATAATCAAGGAGTTGTGATGAGTGAGAAGTGCCTTTGAAATCCAACCAAAACACCAGATATGGTCGATTGGACCATATCTGGTTTTTTGGCTGGAGAGGGGGGTGAATCGTGCCTCAAATGACATGAACTGAATATAACCGTTATTACTGTCTTCAATAGATTGCTTAGGTAATCAGCAACTATGTGAATGGGAGGTTGATCGAGAGGCACCAACAGCCAGATTTTTGAATTCATCAAGGAATTGTCGTGCTTCCCCCAAGAGTAGCACTAAATAAGATTAATAAACCATATTTAGTGCTTCCTGCTCTGTCATACTATGCCCTGAATAATTCCATAGTGTATTAAGTCTTTTTTTTTAGGTAGTTAGGTTGGTTTTTCTGCACCACTCGAAATGGCACACTATTTGAATTATGGAACAATAAATGGGGTTGGTTATAAATTATCTGTTCGCATAGCATACCCATCGCGCCTGGATT
>JBPCUV010000259.1:0-3673 GCA_051010975.1 Desulfocapsaceae bacterium | reverse complement strand
CTGTGATTCTTCACCAGTTCAATAAAATTGCGGTAAACAGGTTCAGCCCTTTCAGGCGGAGCCGCTGTCGAGTAGCCGGGCCGCCGGCCTTTTCTGCAGTCCCCATAGAGGGTGAATTGTGAGACAATAAGCATCTCTTTACCGATATCGACCAGTGAGCGGTTCATTTTACCGCTTTGATCATCAAAGATTCTCAGGTTAACTACTTTATCTGCCATCCACCGGGCTTCTCGATCGCCGTCATCTGTATGGATACCTAACAGCACGACAAGGCCTTCACCAATCGATCCGACCGTTTCGTTCTGTACCAAGACGGCTGCCCTGGAAACTCTCTGTACTACAGCTCTCATGACTAATAGTTTATCCTTATATTTTGTAGTGAGAAATACGAGAAAACGAAGAGTTTAAACCATTTTCCTACTCAATCGTGTCAGGCCTGTCAATCTTGGAATCGCTCGACTCGGTGGCACTTGTTGTTTGCTAAACAGACGGTTAAGATTGGGCCTGCATTAGTTAATGACCATGCGGAGACGAAAAAGATGCGGATTCAGGCCCTGGACCACTTGGTTCTGACAGTAAAAGACATTCCCACGACCTGTGAGTTCTATCATCGCGTTCTCGGACTCGAGATCATCACCTTCGGTGACGATCGGAAAAGTCTGAAACTTGGTAAACAGAAAATTAATCTGCATCAAGCCGGTGCAGAGTTTCAGCCCTGCGCCAAGCGCCCGACGGCGGGCTCGGCAGATCTGTGTTTTAGTGCCGAAACACCTATCGAAGCAATGGTCGAGCACCTGGAGCAATGCAATGTGACGATTGAAGAAGGGCCCGTGAGCCGGACAGGTGCGGAGGGACCAATCCGCTCGGTCTATTTACGTGATCCGGACGGAAATCTGATAGAGCTGAGCAATTACCTGTAGGCTGATGTGAAAACCTGCGTGCTCATGGCAGTCGGGGAAGAACGGGAGGACGGATGCGGCGCTAGGGACTGCTGAATTGGACCAGGACGGCGGTGATGTTATCTTTGCCCCCATTCTGGTTGGCCTGGTCAACCAGCATCGTCGCTTTGATCTCGGGCACCATCTCGTAGGAAAGGATTTCCGTCAGCTGCTCCTTGGCCACCATCGATGAGAGTCCGTCGGTGCAGAGTAGAAAGACGTCCCCCGGCTGTATGTCACTGCCGATCATATCAACTTCCAGCTTGTCGCCGCTGCCGACCACCCTGAGGATAAGGTTTTTCAGAGCATGGCTATCGACCTGTTCCTGGCTGATTATGCCCAGATCTGCCTGCTCCTGCACAAAGGAATGATCGGTGGTGAGTTGGACGAGCTCCGAGTTTCGCAGCCGATAGGTCCTGCTGTCGCCGACATGGCCAATGACAATTCGGTTGTTCTGATAGACCAGCAGTTCGGCGGTGCAACCCATTCCTTTATGTGAAGGCTCCTGGCCGACATGGGACAAGATTCGCTCATGAGCCGATTGAAAACACTCAACGACCAGCTCGCTCAACGAGTCATCGGTAAGGCAGTGTTTCGGAGTGGAGGAGAACAATTCGACTACCGTATCCCGAAAAAAGGCACTTGCCAGTTCTCCGGCGGCTTCACCACCCATGCCATCGGCTACCAGAAAGTAGCCATCTTCATTATTGACAAGACAGGCATCCTCGTTATAAGAACGTACTAATCCCCTGTCACTTTCACAACAAGCGCTGATTTGAAAGGTTGGTTTCATGGTCCGGGGGTATCAGATCAGCAGGAGTTGCGCCGCAATTTAAATTTGAGTGTATAAGATTGGAAACGTTGTTATTATCGGCGAAATGATAATTGAAATGGATGATGCGGGCAATCATTTTATGATTTGTTTCACCCGGGTGACCATGACCGACTTGTTTGAGCGTGTGCCTTCCTTCTGTCATCTGCGGAGTAGCGGATGAGCTCGGTGGAACCGATACGATTCGGTGACAAATACCTGCTGCTGGACCAGATCGGCGCCGGTGGTGTGGCTGAAGTATTTCGCGGTAAACTGACCAGGGACAAGGGTTTTGAGAAGCTGATAGTTATCAAGAAACTTCTGGCAGAGTACAACAGTGACCGGGAAATGGTCGATATCTTCATCAGGGAAGCTCGTCTGGCGGCCCTGCTCCAGCACGACAACATTGCAGCCACCTACGATTTTGGTGAGATAGACGGCGAGTATTTCCTGGCCATGGAGTACCTGTTCGGCAAGAACCTTCACTCGGTGATGGTTCGGGCCAGGGAACATGCAGAACTGTTCGGGCTGAGCGAGGCGCTGGTAATCGGCTCAAAAATCTGTGAGGGAATGGAATATGCCCATAACCTGGATGATCTGCAGCATAGACCCCTCAATATCGTACACCGGGACCTGACACCTCATAACATATTCATCACCTATGACGGTAAGGTGAAAATTCTCGATTTCGGGGTCGCCCAGGCAGAACTGTTCGATAACAAAACCAGAGAAGGCGTGGTCAAGGGTAAAATCTCCTATATGTCACCGGAACGACTCTCCGGTGAAGATGTTGACTCTCGCTCCGATATTTTTTCAATCGGTATCCTGCTCTATGAAATGATCGGCAGACGGAGGATGTATCAGGGCGACACCGCGGAACTGATCAGAAAGTGTTTGACTGCTGAGTATGAGAATCTGAAACTCATTCTGCCGGAATTGGATCCTGCGGTCCACAACATTCTCGACAAGGCGCTTGCGGTCGAGGTTGATCGGAGGTATCAGAGCTGTGCTGAGATGCAGTCTGATATCGATGAGCTTCTCTTTCAGATGCAGCTGCGGGGCGGCTACCGGCTGTTGAAGGGGGCGATAAGGGGGCTCTTTGCAGAAGAGTATGATACCGAGCATAGACAGGTTGGCGAAGTGCTCAGTATCGACGGTAAGGGTGGGGCTCAGCGCGACAAGACCAATATCTCCATTGTCCGGGAAGGGGAGGGACCGGAAGATAAAACAGCGATGTTGCTGCACCGCCCTCCGGCTCAGTCAATCAAACTCTACTGGTCACGGTGCAGACACTGGCTGGATGATAAGTACCTGTTGATCAGGGATTACGGGACACAATGCGGGCAGTGGCTCAAAGATAAGTATCTGTCGATCAGGGATGCTCCGGATCGGAGACGGGTCGCCATTCCTTTTGTGGTTGCTGGAGCAGCTTTAATGCTGCTGGTAGTAATCTTAATTATTCGCACATCACCGGATCAGCAGGACGAGGTGACAACACCTTCTGTGGCTCAGGACACAGTGAGAAAGCCGATCCAGGAAGAAGTGAGGCCTGAAGTCGAGACTGTTGAGCGGCAGGAGATTGTAGAAGAAAAGGTTGACAGTGAGGCACTGGTGGGTGCTGCAAAGGGGCAGGAACCGGAGTCTTCAGTCGAGACCGTTGCGCGGCAGGAGATTGTAGAAGAAAAGGTCGACGGTGAGGCACTGGTGGGTGCTGTAAAGGGTCAGGAGCCAGAATCTGCTGCCCTCAAAGCCCTGGAATCTGAACCGGATGAGGTCGTTCAAACCGTACCTGAATCATTTAAGCCGATGGCTGAGGAACCTCCGCAAGCCCAGAACCTGGTAGTGAAATCCAACAAGGTGCCGGTTCTTAAGAAGCAGGAGCTGAAAAAAAAGAAGATCCTTTCTGAAACCTCTCAGAGTATGG
>JBPCUV010000258.1:0-5601 GCA_051010975.1 Desulfocapsaceae bacterium | reverse complement strand
GAACTTCTGAACCACGACCTGTTTGACCTGGCTGGCGTAAACAAGGACTTCTCCGCCTATCAACTGGTCACTGCTATAGATCTATTTCACAGTTACTATTTTGAAGGCCGAGAGCGATTGCTAAGCCTTTTCCGCGTCTTGCGGAGCGTCTTTCCTGATCAACAGTTTCTAGTCTCAGAAATGTGTCTGGCCGATGAAAAATCAATGCCGCGTATCGCCTATCCAATGATCGAGCACGAATTCTTCCATGGTTTGACCGGGCAGCGCACTTTCAGGGAGGGGGAACTCGAGGCGCTGCTCACCGAAGCTGGCTTCACGGTAAGGGAATGTTGGTCGATGCGCAATTTGGGCGCCCGTATCTTTCTGCATTTTGATTAGGACGCTCACCATAAGATGACAACAACTTCAACAGATTCGGAGAATTGCAGCCATGAGCAGTGGTGATTCTGATGCTTGGAACGGGTCGGTAGCTATAAATGGGGCGACCGGATACATAGGTACTCATGTCGTTGATGAGCTGATCGGGCAGGGCGAGCAACCAGTTTGTCTGGTACGGAAACGATCTTCCAGGGACGCTCGTTTTCTTGCATCCCTCGGGGCAAAGATTATCAAGGTCAACGCTCAGGCCTCCGATGGCAGTTTGATCGAGGCCCTTGCCGGTTGCGACCGTTTGGTCCACCTCATCGGCAGCATTGCCCCGCCCAAAGGCATGCGTCTTGAAGATCTGCAGACCGGAACTGCCAAGCGCTATCTCGATGCCGCCAGGCAGGCTGGAGTGCAGAAGGTGGTGATGGTCACCGCCCTGGGCTGCGGTCCAAATGCGTCCAGCGAATACCACCGAACAAAATGGCTGGCCGAAGAAGTGCTCCGTTCCAGTGGTCTTGACTGGGTCATCATCCGTCCCTCCCTTGTTGTCGGCCGCACGGTCGGTCAACGTGATTCCAAGCTCGTGCGGCGCTACTTAGATCTGATCGCCAACAAACCTCGCATTCCGCTTGTTCTGGGGGGCAAAAACCTAGTACAACCTATTGCGGTTGCTGATCTCGCTCAGGCCCTTGCAATAGTTGTCAAGAGCGATCGTTGGGACCTTCGCACACTCCAGATCGCCGGAAAAGACAGCCTTACAACTCGTGAGTTCGTGGCAGAATTGATGCATGTCCAGGGGGTAGACAAGAATTTCCTTACGATTCCTGCCCCATTGGCGTGGATCGCGGCAGTAATATGTGAAACTTTTCAATCGGTTCCGTTGCTTTCCCGTGATCAGCTCCGCATTGCTCGTGTAGACGGATGTGTGGACGAAAATGATTTGGACACCCAACTGGAAATCACGCCCGTATCATTGCAAAAAGCTCTCGCGGTCTACGGAGAGGATCTTTCTTAAGCTACTGAAATCATAAGACGTGGAGTTGCTGCATGTAACGGCCAGTAACTACAGATATTCTTTCTGAGTACAATTTCATTCCACCCAGCCCAGAACATTGCGGATTATCGACCAGCGGGGTTCCTTTTTCACTGTAGCCGCTTCCCCTAGTGCCCAGTGCCGGTATAGTTTATCAACGGTTCCCTCTGACTGCTTGACCATGAGCCAGCTGTTGAAGGAAGTCAGCAGGTCATTGTTGCCGCGGGCCACGGCATAGGAAACCGGGAGGGATATCGTCGGTCTGGGAACCACCAGGTTGAAGCTGGGATAGAGAAGAGTTTGGGCCGCTCCTTCCTCAGCCACATCGGCAATTGCGTCGATGTCGAACGAAGCTGACGCAAGCAGTTCTATTTCTTGCTCCATGCTTTTTAGCGGCATGATCGTGGCATCTTTCAGAAGCGTCCGAAGATAGGCCATATTACCGGGGGTGTCCTCGACGCCTATGTGGAAGGATTTACCCATCTTCTGTATATCATCCCAGTTTAGGAACTCATCCCGGCGGTGATCTTTAACGATGATCCCCAAGGAGGCTGTGCGAACCGGATTCGACATCCCGAACTTCCGGGATCGGTCGAGGGTCACAGCTCTTTTCCGCATGTAAATGTCACAGACACTACGGTCAAGAAAATCTTTGGCATCGCTTTCAGAGAGGGCCGGCAGGAATTCAAGCGGCAGGTCAAGATCATCGGCGAAACGATGTGCCATTTCTATATCGAAACCGACAAGCTGAGGAGGATCGGCAGCGTTTAAAAAAGCAGATGGGTATTCGCCGGGCTGGTAGCAAACCCTTAACACGCCTCGCTGGATTATCGCATCGAGTCCGGCCGGATTTTCGTATAAATTTACTAGATTTTCAGGCACTTTCGTAAACACTTGTGATGGCTGAGGCGGGGTGGAAAAATCCAGACTTTTCAGCAAGTCGTTCTTGGTATAGGGCACCACCACTACGTGAGTATAGAAGGCCCATACACCAAGGAGGATTGGCACTGTGAGTACGGAGCCGGTAGCCACGACCCGTATGAGACGCAGCCAGCGGAAACGTAATTCGCCGGTTCCTGCCAGGGTGCCGATGATGCCGATGGCAGCGTAATGCATGGATGATAGCAGGACACCGAAGCGGGCAATAAACACCGAGATCAGGATGAACAATTGAAACAAGTCGCTGGGCAGCTGGGATAATTTCAGCAGAAAAGGGACCGCTACAAAAATGCCACCGAACAGGCTGGGTACCCCTGCTAGCAGAAGGGTCGGATAGGAGGTCTCCGAGATCGGTGAACCAAGATGCCAGCCGGCATAAAGGATAAAAGAGATGGCCAGCATTGTTGATGGGTTGGGAAATGTGAAAAAGGTGGGGATCAGCATATCGATGGAGGCATCGGCTGTTTTCGGATCGACCGTCAATCGCTTGTGCCTGATGACCAGGTTTTTGCAGCTATCCATCAGCAAGGGCAGCGTAATCAGCGAACTGCTCGTGGCGAAGGCGGTGATCAACGGTGTTCGCAGCTCAACTAGAATTTCCCGGTAGGTGAGCGGGGTGAAAACCGTGATAATGCCGGGAATGATAACAATGCTCAGCATCAGGGTCAGCAGCACGTAAACCACGATATACACCTGCAGCCGCATTAATTCTTCAACTTCGAAAGTACCGGCGAAGCCGGCGATGAGGGCGAACACCCCGATGGGTGCTAATTTGGCGATGATTTTGGTAATTTTCATCATGGCCGTATGAAGCACCCCCAGCGGCTCAAGTAGGGCATTTTTATTGGGCAAGCTGATGATCGCTATGCCAATGAGGATACTGAACAAGACTATGGCCGGGATTGCTGCAGTTGCATAGGCATTGAACGGATTTGCAGGGATGAACAAATTCAGGTAGTCAATGGCCGGCGGCTCTTCGATTTGGCTGGTACTGAAAAAGGAAGCCGAGGGCCAGTCCGGAAAAGAAAGAGGCATAAGGAGAACGACAATCAGGATGAGCACCGAGTTTAGAAGGAAGACGCCGCCGCCCATTTTTGCGTTGGCTTTGACCTGTTCCAGGCTCATCCGGCCGATCCCTGTAATCAATGCCAGGGACATGTATGGAATTACCGGGATCTGCAGGAGTTGTATAAAGATGCCGCCAGCAATCTTGAGCCAGGCAACCTTTTCACCGAAAAAAATCCCGCAGATCAACCCCAGGACAAGTCCGATGATAATTTGTACGGCCAGGCCCATCCGCCGTGGTTTCACATCCGTTGACTGGTCGTCTTTATCATCGTTCGTAAGGGAGTTATTGGCATCACTCGTGTCGCGACCTTCTTGTTGCCGCACTTTCGACTACCTCCTTTGGTTAGTTAGATCTGCTTTCAGTTTGCATCATTGGAAATTGGCATTGTTAGAAGTTGGCTTGTTAACCCGTAAGGATAGTGAAAAAGGGCCAATCCATCTCCTCGGCACTATTGATTTGGCCACCCATCCTGACGACCACTGGACGCTCTATTGTTCGCAAATAGTGTGCCATTTTTCGTGTGCAGTAAAATCAGCCTAATTCCCCGAAAAATAAGATCAAATCCAGCTATGAAACGAGCGAGAAATCAAGGCCATTTGCACCAAATACGGGTTAAAGAACCGTATTTGGTTTCTATTCCTCTTTTATGCCAAATAACGATTAAGCGACTTGGGTCAAAATTATTCTTTTTTACGCACACTTAAGGAAATATCTGAATTAGACTCCCCTGGCACAGTTTTTGATTAATCAATCATGGGCATCATCTCACCATGAGTGCACAGCATCCCATGGCATGAGAACCAATGGGTCGATAGTTGAATAGTAGGTGGAGCCGCGAATAGGTGGAGCCGCCAGACGTTCTCAAAATGGAACGTCTGGAATAAAGAACCTATATGCTTAGGCTGAAACATCTTCCCTAATCTTTACTCAGAAAGGAGAATTAAATGAAAATGGAGAATGCTTCGCTGTGGCTGCGTTTGAAAAGCGAATCATCTATTGGTGACAGTTCTAGAGCTAAGAGACCGTATGTTGTCTTTTGGGTTACCTGTCTCCTGATGCTCTTGCTGACCGTCGGACCTACACTCGCAGAGGATTCGCCCAAGAACGAAGCCAAACAATCAGACGCGAATGCGCAGGAAGAAGAACGAGAAACGGGTGTCCTGGAATTGTCAGTCGGCGACAACTGGATTTTTTCACCTGTCATCCTTCCGATCGTCTCCCCGGATAAAGGGGCGGGCCTTGCCCTTGGCGGAATGGCAACATTTTCGACAGAGCCAGAGAACAAAGAGCTTCCCCGCTCTACGATGGTCCTTGCTGTGATTCCGTCGAGCAACAGCGCTCTTGGCATAGCAGCCAACATTGAATCATTCTGGTTGGACGATCGACTGCGTTCCGGAATTGAAGCCGACTTCGACACCGGTCCCTCTAACTACTGGCCTGTAGGATATGAGGCAGGACGAGAGATCGACAAGGACGAGGACGTCACCGAATATGATCGAGACGTAGTCGACATACCGTTGGTCGCTGGCTGGCGGCTCAGTCCGTCGATATTTGGTGGCATCAAATTCCATGTACTCGATATGAAGGTAAACGAGCGCTCACCGACCCAGGAGGAGGATCCTAATTTTCAGGAGTACGGCGACGATATTACCAATATCGGAGCCGGTGTCCGCTTCCTTTATGACACCCGTGACGATACACTGAACGCATACGCTGGGCGATTTTTGGGTTTCGATGTAACCTTTTACCGGGAGTGGCTTGGCAGCGACCAGGAATTCGAGGTGTATAGCGTTGATTATCGGCAGTACCATCAAATAAAGCGCCCGGGACGGACCATCGCCTGGCAGCTCT
Source organism: Desulfocapsaceae bacterium (assembly GCA_051010975.1). Taxonomy (GTDB): domain Bacteria; phylum Desulfobacterota; class Desulfobulbia; order Desulfobulbales; family Desulfocapsaceae; genus JABDQA01. The sequence continues at coordinate 343 of JBPCUV010000258.1, read as the reverse complement.
ACGGTCGTGTGGCGAACGGTGAAGTACCGTGGGTCAGCAAGTCGTCGGTCGGCAGTTCGAATGACCTGCGTGGCTATACGTATGGACGTTTTCGCGATGACGCGGCCGTGTGGGCCCTGGTCGAATACCGCCATATGACCAACACCAAACTCTGGAAGATCGGGAGGAATGGATTTGCGGCCTGGGGCGGTATAGGTTTTATCGGAGAGGATCTCGGTGATTTAGGCGGCCATGAACTTCCCAATGCCGGTGTTGGTTACCGGCTAGAGCTCCAAGATAGGCGTAACCTCCGACTGGACGTGGGAGTGGGCTACGATGAAGTGGGCGTCTACTTGAACTTCGC
>JBPCUV010000257.1:0-3577 GCA_051010975.1 Desulfocapsaceae bacterium | reverse complement strand
ATCCGTCAGTCACGACAATTTTACGATGATTTCTGAAATTTAGTTGGAAACGATTGCCTGATCCCCGAGTTGTTTGAAAGGAATGTATCCGAGCCCCTGCATCTCGCAGCTCTTTGAGGTATGAGGCCGGCAACTTGTTGCTACCGACTTCATCGAATAAAAAATAGACTCGCACTCCTTGGGCCGCCTTCTCACAGAGTCTGCGTTTCAACTCGTTGCCAAGCTCATCGTCATGGATGATAAAGAACTGGATGAGTACATATTCCATAGCCTTCTCAATCCCTTCAAAAATACTGGCAAACGTTGCCTCACCGTCTATCAGCAGCTCAACCTGATTACCTCTCAGCACAGGCATTTTCGCGAGGTGTTCCAGCGCCTGTATGCGGCCTACTGCCTCGGTTGTCAGATTGTCTTCGATCCCGAGAAAGGGTTCGGCTTTTTCTTTCAAGGATTCGATCAGACCTGTCATCTCTGCATCTTCAGACTGCCTGGCAAATATAAATCCTTTGAACTTGGAGCGGCCGAATACGAGGTAGGCAGGCACTGCAATGAGAGGAAACGTATTGAGTGAGATAATCCAGCCGATTGTGCCCTGTGGGGTGCGCACCGAGAACAGAGCCTGGATAGAACAGATAATTCCAATTACGTGCATAACCACCAGCACTGCAATGTAGATGCTTAAATTTTCCACGGTCCCTTATCCTAGTCTGGGGTAGATCATATAAATTAAATTCTATTTCTTGGTGATCGCTTTTGTCAGCAAACCCAGAAGAGGCATAATTGAGCTGGAGCTGGTAAAAGAACTGAATCCAGAGCGTATCCGAGTGACGTCATCCACCACTTTACCGACTTCAGCTTTGAAGGAATCAACGTCTGAGCCAATTTCTGAGTAAGCCAGATCGCGGATCTCTGCAGCCATCTTTTCCTCGTTACTCTCCCCCCCCGCTTTCCCTATGATGAGAAAAATGACCCCAGCCAGCCCAAGATTGATAAGCGATACGTAGAGGCCAGCAAGGCCGGGACTGGAATGAGCAGCAAAGCCCTGATAAATGGCAAAATTGAGCATCGCCACTCCAATAAGTACAAACACCAGCGCTATGAGTGAGAGAATGATCCGGTTTGCTGCGCGGTGAGCTCTTATGCGCGCAAGGGCAGTCTCCGCCCTGATCAAAAGATTAACTTTAAGTACTGAATTTCTCATATCTATCTCCTCATCTGGGCAGCAGGCGGCCAATCAAAACACCGAGCGAAAAAACAACGAGAACGGTCATTGGATTGGTACTCTTTATCTCTTCTTCGAGGGCGTTAACAAATACACGGACCTGTTCTTCGGCATCCTGCGCATCTTCACCTTCAGCAGCAATGTTATTTTGAGCCGCTTCTCCCGCAATTTGCGTCACCTCTTTTCGAGGATCGATCTCCGTTTCATGACGTTCTTGCCCTGGTGTTTTATGTGTACGAGTCGCGTGTAGTTCTGCAACTTGCTCTCTAAGTTTTGCCAACTCATCTTTGATGGCTTTGTCACTCATCGTGGAGTACCTCCTGGCTTAGGCTCGGTGGACTTTAAGGCGTATCGCAACATATCTGTTCTGAGATATTGTCTTTCTAGCTGAGTTGCCCTTGCTTCATAAAATGGACGAGTTGTAAGCTCCCTGCATTGACATCTCGGTACTAAAATTTACTTGTTTCAGAAACGCTGCTTCTAACAATCTTTAGAAGATATTCTTGACATGAAGCTGCTGACAGTCAAAAAAAAAGACTCACCTTAGTTGCAAGCACCTAGAAACTACCCAAAACATGAATACACTGAGTATGACTAATTAAAATAATGTCAGTGCTTCCAGAGGAGTCCGATGAATTCATTCCATCAAACCTTGCTTTAACAAACAAGCCGATGTGGCCATGTTCCCAGTCTTGCCAGCAATTTGCTCAGGTGAGAATTCGATGAAAAGTAATTGGTGCTACAAGCCAATAATCAATAACAAAGGAGAGAAAATGGAAGACATCAAAAAAGTGATTGAGGAAAAAAAAGCCCAGATCGAGCAACTGCGAGATGAGGTCAAACTCCAGGCCCATCTTGGGAAGGAAGATGCAAAGGTAGAACTGGAGAAACTGGAAAAAGAATATGAAACCTTTCTGGTCAAACTTAAGCCTTTTACTGATGAGGTTGGACATACAGTTGTTAATGCGGGAGAAGCATTGGGTTTGGTGGCCGATGAACTCAAAGCCGGCTATGAACGAGTCCGTAAATTGTTCTAATCTTGCACTGAACTGCAAGTCGCCAGATGTGATGACACTGCAGTTGCTCGCCAGGATCTGATTCATAAAATTATCTTCACACCCATCATATAGGACTCACGGGCCATCATTTTCCTATGGCAGGAGAGGATCATCAATGAAGCTTGGAACCTTTGCGCAGTTCAGTAGAAACGCCCACCGCTTGAGAGAAGTGGTTGCGGTGCTGGCAAAGTACGGCCTGGCCCACTGGGTCAAGGAAAAGGATCCTGAGTTTATAAAAGATTTGTTGAAGAGTTCCGGTGGGGAGCAGATTTCTGAGCTGCCAACCGAAGTCCGAATTCGGCTGGCCATTACCGAATTGGGTACGACCTTCATCAAACTGGGCCAGATACTCAGTACGCGGGCAGATCTTATTGGCCCCGTTATTGCCGATGAACTCACTAAACTTCAGGCCGATGTGCCTGCAGATGCCGAAGAGGCGGTGAGACGGACAGTCGAGTCTGAACTGGGGCAGCCGTTGGAAGAGTTGTTTGCCGAGTTCGATCTGCAGGCTCTCGGCTCCGCCTCGGTCGGGCAGGTGCATCGGGCGAAATTGTTCAGCGGTGAAATCGTCGTCGTGAAAGTACAGCACGACAATATCGAACCCGTCATAGACGATGACCTGGAGATTCTGCGGATACTGGCGGATGCAGCCGAGCACTACAGTCCGGATTTACGTCTCTACCAGCCTCGATCGACGGTTGCTGATTTCAGCAGAAACCTGAAGCGCGAGCTAGATTATAGAAGAGAAGTGCGCAGTTTAAAGCAATTTACCCAGAATTTTGCAGATGATGACTGGGTTTGTATCCCTGCCACCTACCCCGAGCTGTCCAGCCGCCGGGTATTGACAATGGAGATGCTTGACGGCTACTCCATAGCCAATATCGAGAGGATGGATCAGGATGGGATTGACAAAGCTGATTTCATCCAGCGCGGCGCTCGAATGTATCTTGATATGGTGTTCAGGGATCGTTTTTTTCATGCTGATCCGCATCCAGGCAATTTATGGGTTCTCAGTACGGGCCAATTAGGGTTGCTCGATTTTGGCATGACCGGGCGGCTGGACAATGAAATGCGTGAGGAACTTGAAGGCATGCTGCTGGCGGCAGTCGATAATGACGCAGATCGCCTGACTGATCATGTCCTTCGTATGGCGACTGTCCCCCAGTCGATTGATCGCACGCTGCTCAAACGTGAGATCGATGATTTTCTTTCGGAATATGTCAACGTCTCCATTGATGATCTTGACCTGTCTTCGGCCCTGAATAGCCTGACCGAAATCCTGAGGGGACATCATATT
>JBPCUV010000256.1:0-12688 GCA_051010975.1 Desulfocapsaceae bacterium | reverse complement strand
ACCGCTGCCCAACTCAGTCGAGCTCTGGCGGTTCTCGTTTTCTTTCACGTACTCGTCATCGCCGCCAGCAACTATCTGGTGCAGATTCCGTTTCAGGTTTTTGGACTTCATACGACCTGGGGCACCTTCAGTTTTCCGTTCGTCTACCTTGCTACGGATCTCACCGTCAGAGTCTTTGGCAAGCAGCAGGCCAGGAGGATCATCTTTGTGACGATGATCCCTGCCTTGATAATATCCTACCTGGTGTCGATCTTGTTTTTCGAAGGGCAGTTTCAGGGGCTCGAGGTACTGGCGGATTTTAACCTTTTCGTCTTCAGAATCGCCTTTGCCAGCTTCATAGCCTACCTGGCAGGCCAGCTTCTGGATGTGAAAGTGTTTTCCCGTCTTAGAGAACACCGGAATTGGTGGGTTGCTCCCTCTGCTTCAACCATTCTTGGAAACCTGCTCGATACGATACTGTTTTACTCGATTGCCTTCTGGGCCAGCTCAGATGCGTTTATGGCATTGCACTGGCCCGAAATAGCAGTGGTGGATTATTGTTTCAAAATCGCAGTGAGTATGCTGCTCTTTCTACCCGCCTATGGCGTAATGTTAAATCTGTTGACTGAGGCGATGATGAAAGATAGCGGAGATTGAGTTAATACATCTCTTCCAGATAACGCTCTTTCAGATAGTCGATGAAATAATCGGGGTTAGTGGGTTCACCTGTGGCAGACTGCATTAGTTCCTGGGAGGTGAGCAGTCGACCTTGGGACCAGATTTTTTCCTCCAGCCAGTTGCGGATTGTAGCGATTTCACCCTTTCCCAGCAATTCCTGCCAGTCTTTATGTTGGCGACGGAATGCTGAAAATATCTGGGCTCCGTTCAGGGCTCCCATCGTGTAGGCGGGGAAGTAGCCAAAGGAGCCGTCTGTCCAGTGAATATCCTGAAGACAGCCGTCCTTATAGTTACCGGCTGTTGAGAGACCAAGATAGGTCTGCATCTTTTCATTCCACACATCTGGCAAATCAACGGCTTCCAGCGTTCCGTTTATCAGGGCCGATTCGATCTCGTACCTGATGATGACATGCAGGGGGTAACAGAGTTCGTCGGCTTCAACCCTTATATAGGAAGGACTTACCTTGATGCTGTTCAGCCATATCTGTTCGCAGTCGTAAGCCCTGCTTTTTTCAAGATGGTTATGGATTTCCGGTGTGAAAAACTTCAAAAAAGGCTTGGATAAAAAGATCTGCTTTTCAAACAGAAGGCTCTGGCTCTCATGAATGGACATATTGCGAGCCTGGCCTAGGGGGAGATTCTTCCATTTCAGCGGCAGCCCGCTCTCATAAGCGGAATGGCCTGTTTCATGGGCTGTTGCCTTGAGGGAATCGACAAAATCGTTCACCCGGTATCTCGAAGTTATCCGATGGTCACCGTGCCCGCCAGTACTGAATGGGTGTGAGCTTTCGTCAATCCTGCCTGTTTCAAAATCAAAGCCAAGCAGCCCGGCCAGTACTTTGTTGAGCTGTTGCTGGGATTCTTTTTTAAAGGTTCCATTGAATATGCGTGTTCTTCCGGACTGTTTTTCAACCACTTCTGAAATGAGAGGAGGAAGCGTGGTTTTCAGGCTGGTGAATATTTCGGAAATCATACTGCTCGAATCACCAGTGCAGTAAAGGTCGAGTAGGGCGTCATAGGGGGTCGGAAACTTATCAGAACTGCAATTTTGGCGAGCCTGGGCCTCCTGTCTGGAGAGGTCGACCACTTCTTTGAAATTTTTTAAAAACCCGGACCAGTTGTTGTTCTGTCTCTGGGCTCGCCACTCATGCTCGCATTTTGAACCGGCCAGCGATTTGGCTTTGACCAGGTCTGCGGGTATGCAGGTTGCCCAGTGATATTCACGCTCCATCTCTCTCAGAGAGGCACGACGCTCAGAATCTTTCTCTTCTTCCTTGGCATTGGCCAGCAACTCTCCAAGTTCAGGAGCTATCAGTTGTTTATGATAGTGCGAACTCAGTTCGGCGATGGCCTCTGAACGTGAGTCATTTCCCTGAGGCGGCATCATTACCAGTTGATCCCATTGAAGAAATGTCAGGGCATGGGCTACATGGGAGAGGCAGGTGAAGTGATCAGCGAGTTGGCTGTAGGCAGTGGGCATGTTTGGCAGTCCTTGACAAAAAGTGAGCTTATAGTGATGAATACGAGTCCTTTAGCAAGGTATGCATGGTCGATGATGAGGCAAGCATCAAAAGGAAGGCCCCACCGGAAGAAGATCCAGTGGGGCCTTGTCTTAGGTTAGTGATGAATAGATCTATTCTTTTTGTTCAACCGGTTTCATTCCCTGCTGAGCCATGAACTTGATCATATTGTTCATTGCTTCGAGATGACCATCCGGTTTGATACGTGGTATATGCCGGACTGTAGTATTTTATTAGACACGATTCTTTTAAAAAAGTACCCCCCATCGGCCGAAACCGACAGGGGGCACTTTGTGGAGGAGGTTGTTGCAAAGGTACTGCTAGATGGCTTCTTTGCCCTGCTCCCCGGTTCTGATTCTCATCACATCTTCAACCGGGAGGACAAAGATCTTGCCGTCTCCTATCTTGCCGGTGTTAGCTGCCTCGCGAATGGCGGTGACAACCTTGTCGACCAGATCGGAATCGAGAATCAGTTCAACTTTGGCCTTTGGATTGAATTCCACTTTATATTCAGCACCACGGTACACTTCGGTGTGTCCTTTCTGGCGACCGTATCCTTTTACTTCGGAGATGGTCATACCGGTGATGCCGAGCTCGGTAAGGGCTTCCTTCACTTCTTCGAGCTTGAACGGCTTGATAATAGCTTCTACTTTTTTCATCGTATTCTCCTCCTAAGATCAATCTTTGGTGAATTCCGGATAGGCGTCAAGTCCACATTCGGAGATATCGCAGCCTTCCATTTCTTCCTCTTCGCTGATTCGGATACCCATGACAACCTTGATTATCATCCAAGTTACGAAACTGGTGCCGAATACCCAGCCAAAGATGACTGCAGCGCCTACTACCTGGGCTACCAATGATCCTTCAGGGTTGGTGAAAGAGACGGCGAGCAGGCCCCAGAGACCAACCACACCGTGAACCGAGATGGCACCGACTGGATCGTCGATTTTGGCTTTATCCATGAAGACGATGGATGCCACAACTATAAGACCGCCGATTGCGCCGACGATGGTAGAAAGCAGAGGACTCGGGGTGAGCGGTTCAGCGGTAATGGCAACCAGGCCGGCGAGAGCGCCGTTCAGAGCCATGGTGAGATCAGCCTTGCCGAACCAGGCCCGGGAGAGCAGCAATGCAGCAACCAGACCGCCGGCAGCTGCGGTATTGGTGTTGACGAATATCAAGGAAACAGCATTGGCCTCATCTATATTGGAGATCATCAGCTCAGAGCCGCCGTTGAAGCCAAACCAGCCTAACCAGAGAATGAAGGTTCCCAGTGTCGCCATGGGCAGATTGGCACCGGGAATGGCATTGACCCTGCCATTGGTGTATTTACCTTTACGGGCACCGAGAAGAAGTACGCCTGCTATTGCTGCAGATGCACCACAGAGATGGACGACGCCGGAACCTGCAAAATCCAGAAAGCCAAGGGCGTCGAGGAAGCCTCCGCCCCATTTCCAGTAACCCTGAACCGGGTAGATAAAACCGGTCATGACTACCGCAAAAATCAAGAAAGCCCAGAGCTTCATGCGCTCAGCCACGGCACCGGAAACGATCGACATAGCGGTGGCCACGAAGACAACCTGGAAGAAGAAATCAGACATGCCGGAGTAATAGATCTCTCCTCCGCTTTTAAGCACATCACCGGAAGCGTTATCTGCACCAAGGAAAAAGCTGAGTCCGGGAATAACGCCGTTAGGTCCGCCACCGTACATGATATTGTAGCCGACTACCATATACATGATGCAGGCGATCGAGTAGAGCGCCACGTTCTTGGTCAGAATCTCAACGGTGTTCTTGCCGCGAACTAGACCAGCTTCAAGCATTGCAAATCCTGCCGCCATCCACATGACCAGCGCTCCAGACATGAGAAAATAAAAGGTGTCGAGGGCATAGGCCAGGTGAATGACCGAATCACCAACACTCACTTCTTCGGCAACTGCCGGTAAGGCAACAGCCAGGACGGCAAGGAATGCGGCACCGCCCCAATAGGTTCTTGGTTTCATCTTTATGTGTAGTTTCACGTTTGTTCCTCCTTAGTTGTTAATCGTCTTGAAGCCATGCTTGAAAACGAATGGTTAAAACAGATGTTTGATCCCTTATTACAATTGCTGTGCCATAATCGAAAAAAAATATTTAAATAATGTCATAACAGTTATATAGGTGATTATTTAAAGCAGATCGGACAAACATACAGAAAAGTCAAAACGACCATAATGTAATATTAATCCAATATATATAACATAAATGTAATATGAGATATTTTGGCAAAGGGCCGGTGGATGCTGCTGAACAAGAATATGGCTAAAAGAGGGAAGGGAGGTTGTTTAACGAGAGTATTAGTATCTGCTCACTCCATGTTTTTTGGTACGGTGGCCAATCTGGCGCTTGGTGAGACCGAATTCACATTCAGCTCCGATCTGCACCCAGCCGTTTCGTTTAAGTGAGGCTACAATTTCGCGACTCTCCAGAGCTTCAAGTGATTCTCCGGAGCGTAATTAATCGACTCCACTTGGGGGTAAACTTTAGGGGGAAGAGCTTCGAAATATCTTTGGCTGGTTACGATAGTTGCTGGTACATCCTCAAGGGACAGGTATTCTTTGTTGGCCAGTATTACTATTAGTTCGGCCAGGTTTTGCATTTCCCAGGGATTACAAGGCCAGCGATAGTAGATGAGGAAATCCAGAAGTTCAGAGGTGGTTTTCAGATCCTTTTCATTTCGGGCATCTCTCTGGTGCAAAAAATGATTGAACAAAGCTACCGGAGCACAAAAACGTAAAACAGCTGAGTGAAAAATATGGAGAAAAGAGCGGCCTTGACGGTCTTTCGATGCTGATTGAAGACCTGACGGTGGATGAAGCACCCAGGAACCAGGGAGCAGGCAAGGCTATGTTCTGTGTGGCTGGTGACTGAGAACCTGAGAGAAGAGCCGGCCGCATGCAACTTTTGACTGAGCAAGACAATCAGTTCGTTCAGATCGTGACACCGTCCATTCTTGCCTCATACCTATCTGTGCTGTAGTAGTAGAAGCTCAATTCTCTTCTTTATGGATATATAATGTGGTTTTTAATATTTATAGGGCTTCTTTCGGGCCTGTTCTTCAGCTCGACATTCATCTTAAACAGACTTATGAGCCTTGAAGGAGGACATTGGGTATGGTCCGCCTCACTTCGGTATGCATTTATGGTTTTGTTCCTGATCGTTTTATTAGCTGTTTTCCAGGGGAGAAAAACACCATGGCTCATATGTAAGCTGTTCCTGAAAAACTGGTTATTCTGGTTAGGTGCTGGGAGTATTGGATTCGGTGGTTTTTACTCCCTGATTTGCTTCAGTGCGGACTATGCTCCCGGCTGGGTCATAGCTGCAACCTGGCAGCTGACTATAATCGCATCACTATTTGTTTTAATGATTTTCGGGAGATCATTTCCTTTAAAAATTTGGGGATTTTCGATACTGATTTTTGCCGGGGTGCTACTCGTAAATACTAGCCAAGTTGAGGCATTTGACATGAGGCAATTGCTACTCGGAGGCTTTCCGGTCTTAATTGCAGCCTTTTGTTATCCAATCGGAAACCAACTCGTTTGGGAAGCAAAGAATGGGAATAAATCATTGCCCAATATAGATTCACCTTACCTTGAAAATCCTTTCAACAAGGTATTTCTGTTGACGCTTGGCTCACTGCCTTTTTGGCTGATTCTTATTGCTATCAACAAGCCGCCACTTCCTTCCAGTGGGCAAATAATCAATACTGCATTGGTAGCCTTGTTTTCAGGCATTCTCGCAACCAGTCTATTCTTGTTTGCCCGCAATAAGTCCAAGAAACCAAGTGAGCTCGCCGCAGTTGATGCAACTCAATCAAGTGAAGTTGTTTTTGCAATGATCGGAGAGACATTGCTTCTAAGTGCGCCATTGCCAAATGTCTCTGCATTTCTCGGGATAGCGATGGTGTTCACAGGGTTGGCTTTCTTCATCTGGTTTCAGGAACCCGTATAAAGATACTCCCTGGCTGTTCAAACCTATGTTGAATGACCTGCAAATTAAGCTGACAACTATTTTTTTCTAACAGATAGGTGGGATACTTCGACGGGCTGTAATTTAAAATAAAAAGGATACACCTCCTTGAAAAAAAGATGTATTTGTGAGGATTTGACATGGCAATATTGCTTATGTTGGTAGAAAATTCCTTAATCTTTGAGTTCGTCGGTCAATAGCAATGATGCAACTTTTCGAGCCACTGCATTTCCAAGGACAAGGTGTTGGTCTTCATCGAGATGAACACCATCTACCTTGCTGGTTGTGGTCACAGATCCGGCATCGAAAAACTCGCAATCTTTTTCGCTCGCAACTTGCGCAATCATTGAAGAAAGGGCAACTGCTTTAAGCTCAGCTCCTTCGAATTTTGGTGCAATGAGCCCTTTGGCTTTTTGAACCTGGGGCGGGGCCAGCAGGAGAATGGGCGGTATTGACATGCCGGGTTCGATTGGGGAACGTCGAATCGAGTCAATAATAGCACCCAGTCCCTGGGCCGAGTGGTACGTGTTGTAATGGTGCATTGATTGAAAATCATTGGTTCCCAGCGACAAAATGACCAGAGAGAGTGGTGAATTAACCTCGATCCGCTGCTCTATTCCGGCAATGCCGTTTCTCCCCGGCTTAAATGGATCCTCGAAAACAGTTCGCCGACCATTGAGGCAATCCTCAATTACCCTCACGGACGAACCCATCCGCCGAAGTTCAATTTCCATAACACCAGGCCACCTTTTATCAAAATTGAAGCGCTTTCGTGTGTTTGGGATGATTCCCCAACTCAAAGAATCGGCGTAGACGAGAATCTGATGCATTAGTGGTTCTCCTTTACAGTTTCAAAGTGATAGGTAGACCTGTTCATTCTATAATACTGCGAACACTCTAGGGTTAGCAAAAGCTTAAAAGGATTTCCAGATCTCTGAAACACAGTTTTTTAGATTCAACATTAAGCCCTATAACTGGAGAAAAAGGTATTCATTGGCAAGATTTCGTTAATAAGAGTTAATCTCATATCACTTTCTCTTGTTAATCTATTCTTCCATTCTACCAATGGCCCATCTGTACTCAAATTGTTGATTTACAGACATCAGATTGACCTCGCCTGTGGTTGTCTTTTTTTATTCACATTGTTTATTAATACATTTAAAATATGGCATAGCCTACGCTGCGTTGACTTACAGAAGTGGCAAACATAACCGCCCACTGAATGAGAACGACCACCTTATGGAGGAGTGATCCGTGGCTCATCACCTCAACAAGCGATCTCATCGTAGTCCATACGATCGGCTGACAAACCGTCTGAACCGTTTTCCGCAGGGAGCTCCTGACTCTCGTCTGCTTGAAAAAATTTTAAAAATTTTCTTTTCCGATCGAGAAGCCGAGCTGGTTGCTGCTTTACCGATAAGACCTTTTACTGCAAAACAGGCAAGCCGGATCTGGTCTATAAGTGAAACCCAGACACAAAGCGTTCTCGAATCCCTGGCTTCCAGGGCTATCCTTGTAGACATAATTCACGAGGATGAGACTCAGTACGTTCTGCCACCGCCAATGGCAGGTTTTTTTGAATTTTCATTGATGCGACTGCGGGATGACATTGATCAGAAAGTGTTAAGTGAGCTGTTTTACCAATATCTGAATAAAGAAGAAGACTTCATACGTGAGCTTTTTACTCAGGGAGATACACAACTTGGCAGGACATTTGTCCATGAACCTGCTCTTCCAGATAAGCTGTCTGTTCATGTACTTGATTATGAAAGGGCAAGCGAGGTAATTGAAACAGCTGATCCGATGGGTGTCAGCCTTTGCTATTGTCGACACAAAATGCAGCATGTCAATAATGTTTGTGAGGCACCGATGGATATCTGCATGACCTTCAATACTTCAGCGAACTCTCTCATCCGCCACGGTCACGCACGCAAAGTAGACCTGGTTGAAGGACGTGAACTGCTGCAGCAGGCCTATGAAAATAGGCTGGTGCAGTTCGGGGAGAACAATATGAGAGGGGTTAATTTCATCTGCAATTGTTGTGGCTGCTGCTGTGAGGCGTTGCTCGCCGCCAAACGATTCGCTCATTTACATCCCGTCCATACTACAAATTTTATCCCTGCTCTCGTAGCTGATTCCTGTAAAGGATGTGGCAAATGCGTCGATATTTGTCCAGTCGAAGCATTGTCTCTCATTTCGGCAAATGTGCCAGATAAGCCGAAAAAAAGAAAAGCACGTCTCAATGAAGAAATCTGTCTGGGCTGTGGTCTCTGTGTCCAATCCTGCCCAACAGAATCGATACAGCTGATCCCGCGAAAGGAAAAAGTTATTACCCCGGTCAGCAGCGCGCACCGGGTTGTGCTTATGGCGATTGAACGAGGAAAGCTTCAGCATTTGATTTTTGATAATCGTGTGCTCTTCAGCCATCGAGCACTAGCCGCACTATTAGGCGTGATATTTAAGCTTCCTCCGGTGAAACAGATTCTGGCAAACAACCAGCTGCAATCACGATATGTTGAAAGAATACTGGCGAATAAAGGGTATTAGCAGATACCAACCAAACTGCTGGTATTTTTTGGTGTTATGAACTCTTGTCGGTAGTGTTCTTTTTCTGCTTAGCAGTTTGACTGTCTGATTCTTTTTCCCAGCGGATTATCATCATTTTGCACTCGGCGCTGAGAGATTTAAACGAGTTGTCAATCTTTTTGCCGTTTTCGATAGAGTACAACTCTCCTTTGGTCTCGAGTGAGTCGTGAAAACCCTTCTGCTGTTTGATACAGGCCTGGAGTTTAAGATCGTACTCCCGCTTTTCCTGGATGGTCTTGATAGATTCAGCCTGCTGTCGCTCTTCCTCGGATTGCGTATTTAGATAGGTGTTAAAGAAACTTTTGACAACGAAAACGAGAGTCACGATGATAAAGGCAATTGGTAGAATCATTCTTTTAGGCATCTTGGACCTCCTGTATTCTTTCCCATTTCCTTACACGAAATAGCAAAGTTTTGAAAACATATAAATCATCTACACAGCTTCTTCAGGATATTAAAAATAAAAAACAGAAAACATGAATCGTACAGTTGGCAGTAGTCATAAAGTATGGATGCCCCGTTGATCCCTTGAATTTGCGGGTCGAATCTTTTCCCAGGACTATTTACCTGACTACTTGAGTTTTTTTTTGACAAACATTTCAATTTTTAAATAAACTAATAGATAACAAACCGACTTCTTCGAAAGGGCAAACCTAGGGTGACCTGGGGGCGCAAAACTACTGGCCAGAATGGTCTGGCAGCAGGGTTGCCGAAAAGAGGGGTTTTACTATCCAATAGTGCGACGCCCGTCTTTTGCAGAGAAGACGGGCGTTTTTTCATTTTAGCCGATAAGTGCTCGAAATGTTTGTTGAGGAAGAACGGTTGTCTGACTCATCAACTCCAAAATGGAAGGGATGATTATGAAGAAATTGGTATCGGCGCTATGTACCTTGGGACTGTTTCTCCTGTTTGAGGCAACTATCCAGGCAGAAAAAACAGATCCAGCAGAGATGTGGGGAATCATTCCTGGTGAATGTTTTTTAGACGGAATTATTTCTCCTCCCAACAGATCTATAGGCGACATGGATGGATTTGAGGTTCCTCTTGTAGCAAATTGGAGCATTACGAAGCAAAATGAAGGAACACAATATGGTGGTGATGCCAAATTTGGCGTCTCTAAATTTAAAATAGGTGAAGGTGAGCTTATAGATGCCTACACGGTAGACATCGATTTGAATTTAGATAATCCTGAATTTTCAGAGGCTGAGAGAGATAACCTCTTAATCTATAGTTGTGAAGATGTCTCAGAAAGCTGTACTGCAGCGCTAATAACTGTCAAAGCTGCTATTACGGAACAAATCGCGCGTGATTATAATACCGAGGTCGCCGAAGTAATTTACGATAGCGATGCCAGTGCTAACTTACTCGGCGTTTTCGTAAAAGACATGAACCAGCAAAGGGCTGGAACAGGGAATAGAAAGGGACAAATTAATATTCTTACTGAGGTGTGTGGAGCATATGAAATAACTTTGGCTGAGGCTTTTACGTTCCATTAAAACAACACCAAACCTTTCGATCCCAATTCTTTAAATACAATCCGTCAGCGTGGGGCGCTATTCACAAAATAGACTTCTGGTTATTGCTGTTTATCTCATAGTTGATATTAACCGGCTCGCTTTGCAGCAATTCTCATCAACTTTTCAGTGTTGACAATAGCGCGCGTGTGTTCTCCTTCACTTACCACACCTAGCTTATCAGAGACCGAGACCTTGAATCGATAAAGTTTACCTTTTCGTCCTAAATATCTGGCTGCAAGGGTAACCTCCTCCCCGGGAAGTGTCGGCACCGTGTGTTTGATATCTATTGCTACGCCAACAGACAACTCGCCGTCTTTAAGAAGGCCCGACATGAATCGAGCAGAACAAAATTCCATGAAAGCAATCATACGAGACGTGGCAAAAACTGGCGGAAATACATCATTCGGATCTGGGCTGAGAGAACTTGCAAGATCGTTAAGTTCGACAGTATGACTCATTTCATAGGTTTGATTGATTTCCATTATTGCCTCCAGTTGAAGCATTTCAGATTCACCCTGATGATCAGTTAGACTTGTTAAAAATTATTCAGACAAATATAAACTGAAATATCGGGAAATATCATTGGGATCTGCCATTTTGATCATAATCAGAAATATTCATCGATCGTGGGGCTTGTAAATAGGGTAGAGTTTGTGAGGGCAAAACTTCAATCCGCAACGTTTCTGTCCGTTAGCAATTACAGTGGATTGTCCCACTTTTTTCCCGGATAAGAGATGAGAATAGTCTGGATGTAAAAAGGGATTCACAATATCTCTTGAATTAATATTTCAAGTTAACAATAGGCCAGGATTCGATGGAGTATTTCTGTCAGATTGACAAGTCAAAACACCATCAATATTCTCTGAGTATCACAAGATGCCATTAGGTTACAGTACTTGGCAGCTTATCGCCGGAGCCGATATACTGTTCTGGATTCGAGCACATTGTTAAATCAAAGGTTCAAAACCTGGAGGAAGTTGAAATGGATGATAAAGTCTATGTAAACGATTTGAATCCAGAAGCGTTTGCAGATCTGGCTAAAGTGCCGGATGGCCAACCCTTTGCCATAATAAACCTTTTACTCTACAAAGAATGGGCAGAGTATCCCGAAGGAACTATCACTGAGAAACTGACTGGACAGCAGGCTTATGAACGCTACTCAGAGCTTTCAATCCCCTTTGTTAATAAGGTTGGTGAAGTACCTATGTGGCGAGGTTTGTTTGGGGTCAATTTGATGGGACCTTCTGACAAAGTATGGGACGAGATACTTATCATGCAGTATCCCCAAAGAAGTGCTTTCGAAGAGATGTTTAACGACCCTGAGTACCAGAAGATAATTTTTCACCGAACCGCTGCATTAGTTGATTCACGGCTCTTCGGCGCAACGTCCCCTCAAGCTATTGGGCCGATGAAATGGAAGCTGTTCAAATTGTCTCAAAAGTTTAAGAAAAGTTGATGCATTAAGATATCAGAAGCAGACAAGGGTCTTGGCAGAAAGTACCGCGAACTATTAAACTGCCTGGTGTGAACAGTTTCATGTGATCCGATACGAAGCTCTTTTAAATGATCACCACGCATGATCAAGTGGCCACTCCACCACTACCTTGATCCCATTTATTCCCGCTTTGGGCTCACGCCACTCCCGTGTATATTCTACCACCATGGTCGATAGGAAGAGTTCAACGTCATCTCGAAATTATCTTCTTAAGATATAGTCTCTATAACATTTAAAGTAATCTTCAGGACATACTTGAAAAGTTTCATAAAATAAGTTTTTCAAGTTTCTTTCGGTGAGTCCTGCAATTGAACATAATTCCGATATTGATGGTAATTCAGCGAAATTCAAATTGACATGATTCATCAATCTGTCGAATGTTCGTGCTCTGCCAAGATGTTTTGTGTTGGACAAATCATAGGACGAAGTAGATAGGGTGATGAGCAATATGCTGGCCACTTCTTGTTTAAATTCAGTGCTCAACTGTGGAATATCCCCAGAGATCTTGGTGTCAATCAAGTAATGGGTCAGAAGAATCAAGTATCTTTGCAGGTATTCGATTTGGTCTGGTTCGCATAACGCGATACGGCCTTTTGTTATGTAGGCTTTTAGATTGGGTAAACCAATATTTTCTGAGACGGTCTCCAGAAATTCTTCCTCGAATGAAAGCGTGAATTTATGCATGCCAGGCATTGCCACAGATTGAAGTTCATTGTTGTCCGGATATATCGTAATTCCATGAAGTGGGCAACTGAGGTATCGCCAATTGTTGGCGACGGAGTTCCTGTGGTGGATGGCAAAGGTGAGCTTATCTTTTGGAGCTGTACCTCGCTGATGAAGGTGGTTGTTAAAAAATGATTTTGTAAAAAGAAAATCATCCTCCATGAATTGAAGAATATTTGCGC
>JBPCUV010000255.1:0-7036 GCA_051010975.1 Desulfocapsaceae bacterium | reverse complement strand
ACGTAGTCTTTCTTCTGGGATTCTATATCGCCGGAGCGGTGTAGTGAATGAGTCATGCTGTATCTCCTGTCGATCAGTCTGTGGATAGCGGTTTGCCGAGGCCGGGATTGACCTTGCCGCGATAGGGTCGCTCGATGCCGAGTTCATCAAGGAACTCGAGTGCCCGGCAGTTCCCGTTTTCGTCAACCCGGCTGATCAAGCCCACCGAGAAGACTGTGTCGATCTCTTTTTCTACCTTTAGAAGCGCCCTGAACACGTCTTTGGCTTTCTCTTCCTCACAGCGTCCCTCAATTATCACCGACAGCAGCCGGTAGCCGAGACACCCTTCTTCCAGTTTCCCTTTAGTGTCGTCGGGCATCAGGGCAGCGAGGGGGGATTCTTCCTGCGGAGCTAGTTTGAATCCAGCATCCGCCATTGCCATTGCGACCTTCTCGGCATCCCTGAGGTAAACGCCGAGCCCGGGGCGGCCCATATCTATGGAGAGCCCGATCCAGCCTTTCTTGACCCGGCCGGATACATCATTGGTCTTCACCTCTTCGGTGCCCCTGCCGGTAACCCCGGTTACCCCGTGATTCTCAACCGGATCGCTGATGACATGCTGAAATTGTTTATAAAAGCCCTCCAGTTCTTCGGCAAAGATCGCCTCTTCCGGGCATACTTTCATGCGCAGGCAAACATAACATTCTGTGCACAAATCAGGATCGATAAAACATTTGCGGTCGGCATACTCGATGGCATCGACCGTACAGTAGGTCTGGCAAATCCGGCAGCCGGTGCACGTATCGTTGTCAATTGCAGGCATTATTCTTTCCTTTAGTGGTTGTTGGTATGGGCTCGGATGGAGTCTGCCATTCCGTCTTTATACTTTGTCCTCCGGCAGCTCACCAGCGCGACAACGTGTAGAGCGAGCTTAGGTCCTTGAGCATCTCCATGGAGCGGTAAGGATTGTAGATTCCGCAAGCACACGGTTTGGCCAGGGTAATGCTGCCGTTCCAGGTGTCGAGCTTGTTCGCCTTGATCCTTCTGATAACATCTTCAACCAGGTGGGGAGAGATCATCGCGTGACCGCACATCGTTGTGAACTGCCGAATCTCCGGCGGTGGCAACCCTTCGGTGCCTCCGTGAATTCCCAGTGAGAGATTAATGGTATGGGGGTTGAGGCCGACCTCAGCGGCGACCTCGCGGACCTTTTCGATCAGTCCACTGACAACGATCGAGATGCCCTCATCCGCTTTTTTAAAAGCCGTCAGCAATTCTCTGAACTTTTCCCTGCTGTTAAACACGGTGAAGACCCGACACCCCTCCTCGATACTGTCAAGCACCTCGTCCGGTTCCACCCCGCTGTACAGGTTTTTTCTCAGCGTCGTGGCAATCATGTTGGCTGGGCCAACTTCATACACAATCTCCACGAGGCGCCGTACCTTCGGGGCACACCCCTTGTAGTTGTAGCCCCGAGCCGGATAGATAAAAACTACATAGTCCTTGTCCAGCGATTCGGTGGTTCCTTCACGGTGCAAGCTGTGTGTCATGGTCTCCCTATTCGGTTACTTTACCGAGCCCCATGTTTATTTTCGCATTTGGCCTCCAGCTGAATCCTTCCGCCTCGATGGAGCTCAGCACGCCTGGTGGAACTGTCAGGCCGGGCTCCAGCATGGTAACAACATCCAGTGTAAAGACGGAGTCCAGTTCCGGGATCACTTCCCTGATGGCTCGCAGGATATCCGGCAGCCGCTCTTGGTCGATACTCATTTCGATGATAGCGCTCAGCACCCGTTCATTAAGTAGTTCGGGCTTTAGATCGCCGGTCTGGTGGTCGAGAATCATCGAGTTGATAGGGTTGTTCGGTTCGATTTCATGGATACCGTTGCGGGCCAGTACCCGGGTGATTTTCTGGATGTCTTCGAGTCCCATCCCAAGCGTTGGACGGCCGATCTCAATCGCAATACCAACCTGGCCCGCACCGCAACGGAGCGTCACATCATTGGTCTTGGATTCCTCGGTACCGCGCCCCTGAATACCGGTCACCGCATGGGTCGAAGTCGGATCGCTGAAGTACTTCCTCAACGCGCGCGGATATTGATAGACATCTGCAGGTTCTTGAATTGCGTCGACCGGGCAGATCTCACTACGCAGGCAGGTGCCGCATTCTAAGCAGAGCTCCTGGTCGACAGTGGACCGGTAATCATCAAAATGAATTGCTCCGGCTGGGCAATAAGGTTGACACCTGCCGCAGCCCACGCAAACATCTTTGAAAACGATCATCTGTCACACTCCCTGGGACGGCAGGATAACGGCCCGCCGGTTAAGGTTGATACAACTTGCTGACGTTTTGACGAATGTCTCAGCACAGGGTACGAGCATCTCAGTGAAATCTGTTTCGATGCGTTCACCAACATTCATCATCCAATGCAGCTTTCCTGCGTTCGTGATGTCGCCGACCAATGCTCCTCCGACGATCATGCCATCGAGATGATAAAGCTCCCGGTATACACCAGCTGCGGGGTTCGCATGCACACAACGCTCAGCCCCTTGCACTGGAATACCAAGTACGACGAGAGAGAGGCCGTGTAGATTCATGGCGTTGACCCGGGATAGACAGGACAACGAGGCCGGGGCCTGTGAGTAAAGGTTCTGCGCGGCCAGCTGCCCTTGTACCGCAGCTTGGGGCCAGGTCCATGGAGTAAATGTGCCGTGCTCGACAATGGTAACGGCATCGCCCGCTGCAAAGATATTCACATCCTCGGTCTGCAGAGTTCTACGTACCTGTAGGTTCCCTTCCTTGAGCAGGCCTGACTCTTCAAGAAAAGTGATCTCGGGAACCGATCCTGCCGCCACCAATAGTGTTCGGCAGCTCAGCCATTGGCCGCTGATCTTGACTGCAAAGACAGATCCTCCCCTCGATTGAATATCTTCAATGGTGCTGCCCAGCAGCAACTGCACCTTTTTTCTGAGCAGATGCTCTTCTACCAGATTTGCCGCCTGGCTGGACAGTGCTTGGGGGAGCAGGTGATTCTCTTTCTCAACCATGGTGACGGACATGCCTTGACTAGCCAGATGGGCGGCCATCTTCACCCCGACCAGTCCACCGCCGACAATGACAACCTCAGGGTGTTGCGGCAGCCAGTCCCGGGCAGCTCGGGCCGTGGTCAGGTTTCGCACTGGAAAAATACCGTCTATTCCTGTAACTCCGCAGACCGATGGGATAATCGGTTGACCGCCCGAGGCGATAATTAGCCTCCGGTAGGGAATCTGGGACCCGTCGCTCAGCGCCAAGGATCTGTTCTTTCGTTGAACGCTTTCGACCCGTACCCCTGAAATCACGCGAAACTGCGGATCATCCAGTTTCTGCCAGAAGAACAATTTGTTCTCAGGCATGGTGCGGTTCATGAATTGGGGAAGCAGGGTGCGATAGTAGCCGACATCATGCTCGTTTTCGACAAGGGTAACGCTTCTTTCCGGACATAATCTGCGAAAACTTAACGCCGCCTGCATGCCGGCAATGCCACCGCCAATCACTACACAATCCACAATAATGCTCCGTACATGGTCGCCATCCGCGTAATTTATTACGAAGCAGTGAACCAGTTCACCAGATCCCCTGCACCGGCTGGGTGATCAAAATGAAGTAGTTCTCCTCCGTTCTCCTCTATCATCTGCGACAGTGCCTGGTTGACAACCTTGCTGCCGTGTACAGGAATAGGCGTGGCAATACTGACCCGAAAACCGATATAGGCGAGACCCAGGGCCATGTTAAGATCCAGGACATCCCTCATGCCGGCAAAGCAGATCCCTTTGAGGCGATCAAGTCTTCCATCTTCTGCCAATCCTTTGATTGCCAGAAGAGGCCCCTGGCCCTTTTCCAGGATCAGTGGCTGATCAACTGTTGAATCTGCCCGCGCTCGTCTGGCCATCCACAGTGCGGTGTCCCCCCAGCCTGCAATCTTCATGTTGATACCGGTCAATCCAGTGAACAAGTCGCCTGCAAGGCCACCAAACGGCAGGTGTGGGGTGTCGGGTCCGCCAATCAGGGCGATCTGATCCGCAGAGTCATTTACTGCTGTCTTCGAAAACAAAGCGGGAGACATGATTACCCGAGTCAACAAGCCGGCGGGAACGTCGGCGAATAGATCCGGGTGCGACGATTGTTCGGCCCTGGTCCGGGCCTGCTTAAGTATGTCTTTAGCGTCCGCCGTTTGATCATCCGCTATGACCGGCACCTTCATCTGCTTGCAAAGCCCAATAACCCCAGGATCGGTTCCCGGGCCAGCTACCAGTAGATGGATAACGCCGCTGCTCAGCAGCAACTCGGCTTCACCCGAGGTCACGCCAATCGGCATGAACCGGTCATCGAGCTGTAGCCAGTCGCCCAGAGATACAAGAACAGCAGACTGCGCTTGCTCATTAAGTCGCTCCTGCTCCAGTGTATCTATCAGTTGCTGAGATGGTCGACCACTGAAACCGATTCTGACTGGAGCTTCCGGAATGACTCCGTAACCCGTGTTGCACTCCAGGGTGTCAATCTCTGGAGAAGTGCTGGACTTGTCGACCAGTGCCAACGTCAGTAGCCCCAGCCGCAACGCTTTCTGTAAAAATTCTTTATGGCTGAAGGAAGAACGCTGCAGCATGTACGATGCTTCGAAAATCTCAGAACAGGAGAGCTCATTCTGCTGCGTGACAGAGAGTGTTTTGTCGATCAGGTTCCCGAGGGCTCCAGAGACTACCAGGCCTTTTGAATCAGCACATTGCGGGGTTTCAGCCAGGGCCCGCATCGCCCCGTTTTGGCAGAGCCTCAGAATCGTCGCCGCCACCATCTGCTCTCGGCTCAGGCCGCAGAGACCTTGAGTAGGACCGCGGCCGAACGGATCGATTCTACACGGGCCGTGCATGCACTGGAGCGGGCAATAGAGTCCCAACCGCATGAAGCCATCCTGGGGCTGTGCCTTTTCGTAGCGCTCCCATGGAAGATCGATACCCTTTTGGGCAGCAGAACGCAGCAGGTGCTGGCTCACCGGGTCCGCTGTTTTCAGATGAATGGTTTCCATATGTCTTTTACAATCCTGAATATTTTATTATCTGCGATCGTCCGAGCCCGTCAGATCGAGCAGCAGAAGGTTTCCTCGTCGGTTACCGTCATGCAGATCACCAACTAGTTGCCCTGTTTTTCGGCCGATAGCCACCTCGTATTGGCTCATCTCGATTACTTCGAGCGCCTGGGTCGGACAGACGTCGACACAGACGGGCACTTCCATGTAAATACAGCGATCACATTTCAAAGCGATCTTGCGCTCAGGCCAGGGATAAATAACGCCATACGGACAAAACAGGGTGCAGGTCCAGCAGCCTATGCAGTAATTTTCCCTGAGCAGGACCGCCCCTGTTTCATTGTCACGGGTCAGCGCTCCGGTGAGGCAAGCGTCGATACAGGGGGCTTTCAGACAGTGTCTGCATTGCAGAGCCACAGACACCTGGTTGCTGCCTTCGACCCGTATCCTTGCCTTAGGAGCTACCTCCTCCTGGGCAGCTTTCAGCAGTGTTTTACCATTGCTGCCTCGCTCGGTTGCGCAATAGAGTTCACATGTCTTGCAGCCGGTGCAGCGATCAAGGTGTACCGCGATAGTTTTCACTCCAAACTCCTTATCTTGGCAACTTCCAAGTCTTGCGGTTGACTGTCAGGGTGGGATTCAGCTTCATTCAGCCGCCGATTTCTTATTGTTTTTCTGCCCGCGGTTCTCGATCCAGGTGCGGATAGCCGGCGAGCACAAGCCGAGGACCGTCAGCACAATGAAGGTCAGGGCCCACGGTCGGGTGAAAAAGATGAATGCATTATTATCGAACACAATTAGCGAGCGGCGCAGGGAAATCTCTATCAGCTCCCCAAGTACGAGTCCCAGTACGATTGGCGCCGCAGCAAAGCCGTATTCCTTCATCTTGTAGCCCACCAGCCCGCAAATCAGCATTATCCAGACGTCAGCCATATTATTGTGAAGCGCATACGTGCCAACTACGCAGAGCACTAGAATAATCGGGCTTAACACATAATTCGGAACCCGCAGGATTTGGGAGAACACCTTTGCGCCCCCAAGCCCCAATCCGAGAAACATCAGATTGGCGAAGAACATGCCAATGAATACGGCATAGACCACGTCGGTGTTTTGGATGAAGAGCAGCGGACCTGGACGCATACCGTGAACGAGCAGGGCTCCCAGAATAACGGCCGTGGTTCCGCTGCCGGGAATTCCGAGAGCCATGGTCGGAATCATGGCGCCGCCTGTGGCGGAGTTGTTGGCGCATTCCGGAGCAGCAACCCCCTCGAGTACACCGGTACCGAACTTCTCTGGTTCTTTCGAGAACCGCTTGGCCTCGTTGTAACCGATGAACGACGCCACCGTGCCACCCTCGGCCGGCAGGATGCCAATGAAGGTTCCAATCAGCGAGGAACGAATCAAGGTCGTCTTTACAGATTTGATTTCTTTCCAAGTGGGAAGCAATCCTGAAATCTTACGGTCGATGACGATTTTCCTGACTCCTTGCTCGGATTGCCGGAAGACCTCAGCCGCTGCAAACAGACCAATCATTACAGGGATGAAGCTCACCCCGTCCATAAGATGGGTGACGCCGAAATCATAGCGGCTGAATCCTGATATGCTATCCATACCGATACAGGCGATAAAAACCCCAATCGTGCCGCCAAGCAGGTTCTTCACTACAGATTGGGATCCCAGGCTACTAATCATACTGAGGCCGAACACCGCTAGGGCGAAATACTCGGGAGGACCGAACTTGATAGCGATATTGGCGAGCACGGGGGCCAGCAAAATCAGAACTACGACGCTGAATAATCCACCCAGTGCGGAACTGATACAGGCCATGCCCAGCGCTTTGCCGGCCTGGCCTTTCTGAGCCAGCGGATACCCATCGAAAGTCGTCGCCGCGGCTGCTGGTGTGCCTGGGGCATGAACCAGAATCGCCGCGATTGATCCTCCGAAGGTAGCCCCGCAATAGAGGCTGACCAGCATCGTGATAGCAGGAACTGGCT
>JBPCUV010000254.1:0-6120 GCA_051010975.1 Desulfocapsaceae bacterium | reverse complement strand
TGCTGAAATTTATTTTCACAGTCTTCATCAATTCCTTCTTGAGGAGGTATTGTCTTGAATTTTCCCAAAGGTACAAAGGTCTCCCCTGAAAGAGCTCAAGTCGTCATCAGGGAAATATCAGAAGGTTCTGAGCCGGGTTTAAGATTTTATATCCTCGTGGTCGTATCCACCATGATTGCCGGCTTCGGCTTAACCATGAACAGCACCGCTGTAATTATCGGTGCGATGTTGGTTGCTCCTCTTATGACGCCCATTTTCGGCATCGCACTCGCTCTGATCAGAGGTGATGCCCGTTTATTAGGAAGAGCCAGTCAAGCAGAAATCGCCGGTGTCGCTGCAGCGATCGGGATGGGAATTTTGCTTGGTGCGGTTTATCCCTCGCTGGAACCTACCCCAGAAATGATAAGCCGAACGCAACCGCAGCTCTTCGATCTCATGGTCGCCATTTTTTCTGGATTTGCGGGGGCCTATGCCCTGGTGGATGAGAAGATCAGCCCCGCTCTTCCTGGGGTTGCCATTGCAACAGCCATAGTTCCCCCTCTTGCCAATACCGGACTATGTATTTCTGTGGGTGCGTATGCAGGAGCGGTCGGTTCATTTCTCCTTTTCTTCAGCAACTTCCTCTCCATCTTACTGGTGGCCTCAATCGTATTCTGGTACTTCGGCATGACGGGGAAATATCACGATCTGGGTAAACAGGTACTGTTCAAGCGATTCAGTCTACCTGTTGTGGGATTTTTTATCGTTGCAGTTGTTCTTACCGATACGCTTTATAAGATCAGTGTGGATCGTCACATTAATAGCACTATCACCGAGGTATTGATAAAAAATCTGGCTGAATTGCCTAACAAAAGTTTCGTAAAAATGAACTATCAGCTCAGTGACGACAAAATTCACGTACTTGCCTATGTGGACACTGCAAGCGTAATGTCCCCTACGCAAGTCAGCCGGATCCAGCAGGATCTGTCTGATCATCTGAATCAATCGGTCGAGCTTATAATGCAAAGCAATGTGGCTCGAACTGTGGGGGCACTCGATGCCTATAACCAGGTAGGTGCGATAAACCTGGATGGGAAGTTCATCAATAAAGATCAGCATCCACGGGTTTTTAAATCGAAACAGGCTGATACCATTATTCGAAACTATATCGCGGAACGTCCAGGTGTCACACTTCTTCACACGCAACTACTGAAAAAAGATAATAGAGATCTCCTGTTCGCCTCGCTCACCGGGTTTATCTATCCGTCTACCGAAACAATTCAAAAGATTGAAGCAGTGCTGCGAGAAAAACTTGATCAACCAAATTTGGAATTGATAATCCAATTTGCGAAATTTGATCTGCTAAACCGTGACGGACGACGAAGAGCTGAATTAACCGGTTTTAAAGATCAGAATGCCGATCAAAGTGCGGTGATTTATAAAGTAAGCACAACCCTGAAGGAGTGGTTTATAGACAAACCGGAATATTCCCTTGAGAGAATTGATTACAACTTGATAGAAGATGAATATAATTTTTTCCTGGATATTACAGGTGCCCAAAGATTTCCGATAGACACCGTTAAAGAGTTAGAGAATTTGGTGCGAGGCGATAGTGGCCAGGTGATCAATTTACATGTGATATCCACCACTGAACTTGTTGCAAATGCTCAGGGATATACTTCATACGAGAGCTTCTCACGTCAAATTTTCGAGAAGTTGGAACCGTCGTTAAAAAAGGATTTGGTGAAACTGATAGAGCAGTCAAATCTCTAATCTCAGATCAGGGACCGCCTCTACCTTACGGCATGCATCGCCACGGCCCTTTAACCTTGCTTGCCGAAATTCAGTTACTCTTGTTCCCAGCGGATTGCGTCCGAGGTGTCGCATAAGGAACAACCCGCTCTTCTTCCAGCACCTCGAGCCCGGTAATCTTCCAGGCCCCATCAATAACCGCGATTGTCATGATAGCATCGTAGACATTCTGCCTGGTGTGAATATGACCCCAGTGACCGACAGAACCAATGGCAGTCCACTTTGTTCTGACATCAAGAGCACCAGCCTGTTTTTGGGACTCCTGGGCATCTGCTTGAAGAACCTCGATCTGCTTGACTTTGGCCTGGGCCCCACCGGCTTGTTCGATAAGCATCGATTTTCTGTTCTGCAGATAGATATCGTTGAGCAGGTCACCGCTGACACTGACGGCCAGCTTATCGTATACGTCTTCTTCCTCTCGAAAATCAAACGATCGGTAGACGTTCTTCAGCAGGGAAAGAGTAATTGCCTTACTGTCGTCCGCACTGATCTGACTGGCCCGGGCACTGGTGCCGATAGAGAGATTATAAAAGGGAGAGAGTAGAACGATCCCGAGACCAAGAACGATAATTGCAATTACCGGCACCCTGATCGATTGTGATCTCCTCTGACGACGATAGGTATAAAAGCCGACAGGCAACAGCAGAACCGCACAAACAAGACTGAATAGCGGTACAGAAATCCCCCGGTGCAATTCATCAACGGCGACCTTGTCAATGGTTGGGATTGTATAGGTTTTCAGATAATTGGTCCATTTCAGGACATTGTCATCGGGGCTCAGATCGTAGGGAAATGGGCCTGCCGGGTCAGTCATCCTGGCGGTTACCTTCTGAACACGTTCAGAGAAAAGATCCCACTGGGTGACAACTTCCTGCGGGAGCCCGTCGGTCAGATAGGTGATGACGACACCGATCATGGCGGTATTGAGCGGCACCCGTTCGGGGATCTCGATAAAACGGCTGCGAAGCATGGAAGACTCCACATAGGCCGTCCGGTCAAGAATCGGTTTTAACTGCTTTCCGTCGATGAGCACATGCTCTCTTTCCAGAAAGAATTGTGCTACCTGCTGTCTGACCGCATCAAATTCATCCTCTTCAATGAATTCTTTTCCACGTAGATCAAAATCCATCCAGGTCATCATGTCCTTCACCCGTACCAGGATCTCGTGGCGTACCTCGTAGTCTTCGATATAGAGGTAGGTTCTGACCCCTGACTGGAGATTCCGCTTGAGCTGTTTTTTTTCAAAAGCGGAGTACCAGGGATCATCCCACACCAGGTGCAAGATGTTTTGATCGGTGAACTGCCGGAAATCAACCACCGGCACTCCCCGGTGATAGCAGATGAAGCCGATTGAGGTTTTGGGAAAACCCTTCTCATCAAGCGGGGGAATAAAACTCAGAGATTTAGGCTGTCCTTGAAAAGGATAGATCAGTTCAGCATAGAGAACCCGCTTATCCTCCGGGGCTCCAGGTATTTGCCGCCCGGTATAAGGATTAATGGAGCCTGCGAATGGTGACGGCCGTTCCACCCGCATCCGCGGTTCCACTAGATCAAGCGTGGCAGACAGCTTTTCCCCGGCCTCGGTGACAACCTGAATTGTCTGATCAGAAAAGCTCTTCATCCGTTCCTCAGGCCCAGCTCTATTGGCAACAGGTTTGGAAAAAAACTGGTCTGGAATTAATTCCTTAAAGAGAGGGATATCCTCCACATAGATTTCGAGCTTTATCTTTACATGGTCCTTTTCGACGTAAATTTCAGCAATGTTTCTGGCGTTCTCAGCACCGGTCAGATTAATCCAGTCGGCCAGGAGCAGAGAAGGACAACCAGCCAGAAACAGGGATATCAACAGTATTTTGCAAAATGATTTCATGAGGCATCCGGGTGTCTAGTAAGTTTGATAAAAATCAAATTAAAAGAAATGAAATTCAGT
This sequence comes from Desulfocapsaceae bacterium, assembly GCA_051010975.1. Classification (GTDB taxonomy): domain Bacteria; phylum Desulfobacterota; class Desulfobulbia; order Desulfobulbales; family Desulfocapsaceae; genus JABDQA01. The sequence continues at coordinate 2,399 of JBPCUV010000254.1, read as the reverse complement.
GACCTCGCACACTCTAAATCACTCCTCAGGTTTTTGCATCATCACTGATTTTGTCTCCCAGTGACGATTTGAGAGACTTCTTCATGGACCATCTTCTGATTGTCCCTTCGATGATGCTCCCGGATACTGTTCTTGCGCGTGGGAATTTTGGTTATTTACCTTTGAATCACTATCAGAATATAATGGGTGATGGTGTGTATCATAAAGATCTTCACCGCGCACTCTCGTAAAATCACATATCATGGATACTATGTAAGTGATTATTAATACAGTCTGGACCCAAAAAAAATGAATCCCATTTGTATAGTAGACGATCAGCCCCACATCTGTTCCACCGTTTCGGCCATTCTGGCTGACGAAGGCTATAAAACCGTTGTCTATCAGGATGCAGAAAGTTTCTGGCACAGCCTCGATACTCAGGAACCCTCCCTCGTGCTGCTGGATATATGGCTTCCGGGTGTTGACGGGTTGGAGCTTCTGAAGCGATTGCATGAACGATTTCCAACACTCCCCATCATCATGATGAGCGGACATGCCGGGATCGAAACAGCAGTTACCGCGATAAAAGCCGGTGCCTACGATTTCATGGAAAAACCACTTCATCTAGAAGTTCTGCTGGAGAAGGTGGATTCCGCCATTAGTCATCAACCTGAAAAAAACGGTTCAACCTCGGCTCCGGCTGCGGGACACGACACCGCCAATCTGGAATCTGTAATCCACACCGGTGCGGTAGATGTGGTCGTATCTTCTCAGCCTCAACGCACCATTGGAGAAAACATAGTCCTCAACGGTGTCGGACTTTTGAGTGGTCGGAAAACCGGTATCATCTTAAGCCCTCTGGGGGTTAATGAAGGTATCATCTTTCAAACGCTGGATGGTCAGACCATTCCAGGACATATCACTTCCCTGGAAAATTTTTCCAAAACAGATCCATCGAAAATCTTCTCTGCCAACTCAACCACGTTGGTAAACGGCAGGCAACAGGTGCGTACCGTTGAACATCTTCTGGCTACCTTTTCCATATACGGTATAACCAACGTGCTCATAAAGGTCGATGACGAAATACCCAACATCGATGGCTCAGCCAAGGATTTCAATGATCTCATAGCTAAGATCGGGATAGTGGAACAACAGGCTCCCGCCAAGGTCGCGGTGATCAGGCAAAAGATAGGGGTTGGGAAAGAGGAAAGCGATGAAAAGCATCTCTATGTGGAACCTTTCGAAGGCTTCGAAATAGAGATGAGGGTGGATTATCCTCAACCTATAGGTGAACAGATTCTCACTTTCAATCCTGAGAAAAGATCTTTTACAGAGGAAATAGCCCCTGCCCGATCATTTAATACCTTTGAAAATATCGATCTTGCTCAAAGGCTTGGAAAGGTAGGTAGCGGATATCTTAATTCCCATATCATCATGCATGAAGGCAAGGTCATAAATACGGAGCTTCGTTATCCCGATGAATTCGTACGCCACAAGGTATTGGACTTGCTCGGCGACCTCTACCTGCTAGGTTTATCCATCAGAGGACGAATTGTCGCCAACATGACTTCTCATGGTTCCAACCAGGCTCTGGTCAAACGGTTGTACCAGGCAATCCAGCAAAGCTCCGGGACAAGCCCAATCTAGTCCGAACCGCATCAGGCGGCAAATCAAGGCAAAATGACCGGAATAGTTGGTGGATTGGAAATTGTCTTGGGAAGAAAGTGTTACTTCAATATTGAATGCTGACCAGATAGATGTGAGTCCCTCATCACTCCACCAAGCAGTATCAAAATGATACAGAAATAAATTAGGTTGGGCGAGGTGTGTCAAGAAGCAAGACATCTGCATTATCGTAACGGGAAGGAGAGCAGCAATGCAATGTGACTATCAGAAAGCTTTTCAGCTAATTGACAGCGGAGATTGGCATGGTGCCCACCGTTTGGTGCAGGTTCACTCAGACAAGCTTTCCTGTCTCATCCACGGTTACCTGCATTGGGACGAGGGGGATCTCGGTAATTCTGCATATTGGTATCACAGAGGGGGTGAGCAGATGCCTCAGAATACCCTGCCGGAAGAGTTGGTGCGACTGAAACAGCTTATCCAAAGCTGAGACGACACAATGAGGTGCGTTTCATTGCTGCCGGAGAAAGCTGTTAGTACTGGTAATTCTTAGTAGTTGTGGTGCTCAAGTTGTTCAGCTCAGATATCCCAGCTATAAGTACTGTGGTGGTAATTTTTCATACTTCTCCTACACAACCCCTGACAAGTGCCATTGCACGGCTGTCGGGGGTTGTTGTTTGACCCTAACAACAAAACAGTGCTATAATATTATATGGCTTGAAGCTTTCACTCCTTCTTGCCATGTCCACCTCAACGCCCCCTCTGCCCATCAGGCCTCGGTTCACCAGTAAAAAAAG
>JBPCUV010000253.1:0-15494 GCA_051010975.1 Desulfocapsaceae bacterium | reverse complement strand
TCATAACGCCTGACCACCGCATCAAATTGATTGATTTTTCCTTCGAACTGCTCTTGCAGCTGCAGCTTATCGTAGGCCGGAGAGGAAAATATCTTATTTTTCACCGTCTTGTATTCGGCAAGGCTGTTTATCCTGCTGAACTTCTGGTCGTAACCGCTCCAGTTGTCGATGAAGATTTCCATCTGCCTGACCTGGTTTTGCAGCGCCTCGAATTTATAGTCTCGATCTGGTGGTGGGGGAGGCTTGGGAGCGCAATTGGCGACCAGAAAACAGACACATAGGAGGGTGAAAATACGAATCATTGAAAAGCCACAGGAAGACAGTGATAGACAACCGTAGAAGATTATTCCGGGTGGATAAATAGCCAGTGATTTGCCTACACACTAATCATCTGCTCCCGGTATACCATCCGGGAGCTTGATGAGTATGCGTGAATGGGGGAACGATTGATAGCAAAAGGGCCGGTCCAAAATCAGATTGAACCGGCCCTCACAAGCACTCATGGTGCTAAACGGTAACTCAGTTGATTGACAGCTACCAGCCCAGCGTCAGGTAATCATGCATAGAGTTGGCGGCTTCCCGGCCGGCACCCATGGCCAATATCACGGTTGCCGCGCCAGTGACGATATCACCCCCGGCCCAGACCGCTTTTTTGGTCGTCTTGCCGGTTTTTTCATCGGTATGGACATAGCCCCACTTATTGAGTTGCATATCAGGCGTTTCACTGGTCAGGAGCGGGTTGGCCCCGGATCCGACTGCCACAATACAGAGGTCACAATCCATTTCGAATTCAGAGCCTTCGATCGCCACCGGACGTCTGCGACCTGATTCATCCGGTTCGCCGAGTTCCATTTCGAGGCACACCATGCCGGTTAGGCGACCTTTTTCATTACCAAGATATTTGGTCGGGTTGGTTAACAGAAACATCTCGATGCCCTCTTCCTCGGCATGATGAATCTCTGCAGCCCGGGCGGGCATCTCCTCGCGCGATCGGCGGTAGACGATCTTAACGCTTTCGGCGCCCAACCGCATCGCTGTTCTGGCGGCGTCCATGGCCACGTTTCCGGCCCCTAGGACGACGACATTTTTGCCGATGGGAATTGGCGTATCGACATCGGGAAATTTATAGGCTTTCATCAGGTTGGCCCTGGTCAGATACTCATTGGCTGAGAGAATGCCGACCAGATTCTCACCGGGAATGTTCATAAAACGCGGCAGACCGGCACCAACCCCGATGTATACAGCGTCAAAGCCCTGTTCGAAAAGTTCGTCCACAGAGACGGTACGTCCGACCACGGCGTTGCATTCAAGCTTGCAACCCAGTCGTTCGAGGAAGTTAATCTCCTGGGCTACGATATCCTTGGGAAGACGGAATTCAGGGATACCATAGACCAGCACGCCGCCGGCCTTGTGGAAGGCCTCAAAGATGGTGACGTCATGGCCTTTGACGATACAATCGCCGGCCACGGTGAGGCCCGAGGGGCCGGAACCGACGACGGCAACTTTCTTGCCGGTTGATTCCGCTTTAGGCGGCAGCTCACCGGTGCCGTTATCCCGCTCCCAGTCTGCGCAATAGCGTTCCAGGTTGCCGACGGCCACCGGTTCACCTTTTTTGCCAAGTATACATAGACCTTCGCACTGTATTTCCTGGGGGCAGACCCGGCCGCAGACGGCGGGCAGGGCATTTTTGCTCCACAGGTTGCGAATTGCCGCAGTAATATCACCTTTGGTGACCAAATCGATAAAACCCGGGATATCAACACCTACCGGACAGCCCTGGACACAGGCTGGCTTCTTGCACTGCAAACATCTTGCCGCCTCTTCCTGAGCCATCTTGTTGGTATATCCCGTCGGTACTTCAAGAAAGTTTCGGGCCCGGACCTGCGGGTCCTGCTCGGGCATTGCTATTCTGGGGTTCTTTACCGGTTTTGCTGATTTTTCCGCCATGTTTCCCTCCCTGTTTCAGCGGGTTAATCGATAAGCTTCAACTGCAGCGCACTATTTGGCATCACGAATGGTGCAGTACTCTTCGTGACAATTTTTCTCGTCTTCGATATAGGCGTTAAGTCTGAGCATCAGTTCGTCGAAATCCACTTTATGCCCGTCAAATTCGGGACCGTCCACGCAGGCGAATTTGGTCTCGCCGCCGACAGATACTCGGCAGCCCCCGCACATACCGGTGCCGTCGACCATAATTGGGTTGAGGCTGACCAGCGTCGGTACATCGTATTCCTTAGTGATATTAGCCACTGCCTTCATCATCGGCACCGGGCCGATGGCGACGACTTCCTTGACGTCACCGCCTTCAAGCACTTCTTTCATGACATCGGTGACAAATCCGTGATGACCGTAGGAACCGTCATCGGTGCAGACACGCAGATCGTGAGAGGCATTTTTCATCTGTTCCTCGAGAATCAGCAGGTCTTTGGTGCGGGCGCCGATTATGCAGGTTACATCGTTGCCGACGTCTTTCATCGCCCTGGTTATCGGGTGGAGCACTGCCACGCCGGTACCGCCACCGACACAGATGACTTTGCCGCGCTTCTCGAGATGGGTGGCCTTGCCGAGCGGGCCGATGACATCTTGAAACACATCTCCAACCTTTAGATCACGGAACAGAGCGGTGGACTTACCGACCACCATGTAGATGATGGTGATGGTACCCTTGTCCTTGTCGCTTTCCGCCATGGTCAGCGGAATGCGTTCGCCGTCCTCGTCAGCCTTTAGAATCACGAACTGACCCGGTTTCGCTTTTTTGGCAATTAGCGGAGCCTCGATCTCATTGAGAATCACTGTGCCTTCCGCCATCTCTTCTCGTCTTACAATTTTGAACATGTCTACCTCCGAACTTGGAAGAATTTAGAACAAAAAAACCCGTCGCCGAAAGCCTGCGGCAGACGGTCAACGGGTTTTTTTATGATCTTTCAGGAAGTGCGAAATTCAAATTTCTACATCCTATATTCAGATTGAACTTTCGGAACGTACCTCTTTTGCCTGCTCTTTTCAATCTCAATTCGGCCGATCGAAGTGAGAAATTCCCTAATCACTCACCGTTGCGAAACTAAAGCGCATCGAGCAGCGCGTCTATGCCTGCCTGGGCAACCTCCTCGTCCTGATCGGGGCTGCCGGAGCTGCAGCCGATGCCGCCTACGGGGTAACCGTCAATGAAAATTGGCAGGCCACCGGCGACAATCATGAATCGACCCTGAATGGATGAATTAATGCCAAAGGCTGGCTGCCCGGGACCGCTGACGTTACCGTAATCCCTGGTTGATTTTCTGGCTGCACCTGCGGTGAATGCCTTGTCAATGGCGATGGTGATGGAGGTCACCCGGGCATTGTCCATACGCTGAAATAGCAATAGGTTGCCGCCCTCATCGGCGATGGCGATATCCATGTCGACGCCGATCTCAAGTGCTTTTTTCTCAGCAGCTGCCATCATTAGTCTGGTATCTTCCAGAGTGAGCTTCGGTACCTGTTTCATACTGATTCCTCCAGGTTGCAATGACTAAGGGATGATCTGTGGGATATTTGCCTGGGAGTACTATTCATGAACGGAGCAATAAATGCAAGCGGGCAATAGTTTTTTACCGATCTCCATATCCTGAAACAAGATGTTGCCGGCCTTGATTTTTAATGCGGGGAGCTGCTTGATGAATCAAGGGGAAATGATTAGGTTTGAGTTCATTTCGGGAGGAAGACACCGGCAAAATATCACCGGCGGTTTTATTCCGTTTAAGCCCATTCAATAAATTCCAGACAGGGAGATTGGTATGAAAAATCAGGGTGCTGATCGATGTAAATACATGATTTTAGCTTTAATGATTGTTCTGCTGATCGGTGGTTGTGCCGGTATGAGGAAGGATTCTGCTGACCAGGCCGAGATGTATTCGACAAAGGATCTCAATGAACAACTCGTCATGGCAACACTGTGGATGCAGTCCTCAGCCGAGTTCAAAGCGCTCAGCTATCAGGCCTTCAATGTTGCCGCCATGAATCTGGACAGTTTTTTGAATGGCTATACCGGCAGCAAGTCGGTTGCAGTGATCGTCGACGCCGATGAGACGGTTATCGACAATTCTCCCTACGAGGCCTGGCTCATCGGTCAGGACTTTGGTTATTCGTCCAAGACTTGGACACCCTGGATGGAGGCCGCCGAGGCCAAGGCCATGCCGGGTGCCAAAGAGTTTCTGGATTATGCCGCTGCCAAGGGTGTCGAGATTTTTTATGTAACCAACCGGAAGATGGTTGGTTACGATGGAACCAAGAAAAACCTGATGGAACTGGGTTTTCCCAACGTGGACGAAAAGCATTTACTGCTCAGAACCGACTCCAGCGACAAGCAGGCGCGTCGGGATATAGTCGCCAAAGACTATGAGATCGCCCTGCTGATGGGCGACAATCTCAACGATTTCACCAGCGACTTCGCCAAGAAAAGTGTCGAAGAACGGTTTGACGCCACAGATAAGATAAAAAACCAGTGGGGCACCAAGTTCATTGTCCTGCCCAACCCGACCTATGGTGAATGGGAAGGTGCTGTGTATGAGGGTAATTGGGGTGCCACCGCTGCCGAAAAAGATCAAATGCGAAAATCGTATCTCAGAATGTGGGATTACCAGGTCCCTAAATAACGCACTTTGCCTTTGGTCCTGGTAAAAATTAGGAGCGACAACCCCGGTGTCACGATTTGTCGACGCCGGGGCTTTTTCATCCTGATGCATGGCAAGGGTGGTCAAGAAGCATGGGTGAACCGGTGAGCAGCCCCCTGCATATTACCAGTGGAGACAGCTCCGGTGACACGCTGAAAGAAACCGGTCTGCCTGGGGAGACCCTGGTCTGGCATGATCTCCTCTATGATGGCCCCCGGACTCCCGGTTGGCCCGACAGTGAGACGCTGCAGCGGCGGTCTCAGTTCATTGAAGAGATGACAGCGGGAGGCCTGCCATCCCAGGAAGTGCTGCACACCTTCGAAGATCAGTATGAGCGGATCTCGATGCTCCCTGAGGAGGCGCAGGTTGTGCTCTGGTTCGACGCCTGCCTCTTCGATCAGTCCATGCTGGTTCATGTCCTTAACTGCCTCAATTCTCAGGGTGTCACCCGCCAGGTGATGTTGTTGTGTATCGATCATTTTCCAGGAATCGAGCCGTTCATTGGCCTCGGTCAGCTAAATCCGGACCAGCTCCTCTCCTGTTATGGAGGCAGGCGGTCGGTGAGTGCGGCCCAGTTCCGGTTCGCTGGCCAAGTTGACCGAGTCTTTGCAGAGCAGGATTTCGAAATGGCAGAAATTCTATCCCGTCAGAAGAAGGCACCTATCAAATGGGTACCGGCTGCCATGCGGCGCTGGCTCCAGGAGCAGCCTGACCCCGACACCGGCCTCGGCAGGCTTGAAGAAATGGCCCTGGAAGCGGTTCGCCGGGGATGTCGGACACCTTGGGACATTTTTACTCACGCCGCTGCTGCAGAAACAGCGCCGCAGTTCTGGGGGGATACGACCCTTTGGGCGAAGCTCAACGGCTTGGCCGATCGCCACCCCCCCCTGGTCAGGATTGATGGACCCAAGACCAGACTGCCGCAGTGGATCGGTGAATTCGATCTCGAGAATTTCGAGATAAGCCCCTGTTGATTGTTGACGGGGATTCAGACGGTGCAGCAGCCGCATTTTTGAAGTATAGGTAATTTAGCCGAGCATTCAGTAGAAATTTTGATCCCGGGAATTGTTATGAAACGCCTACTTTTCGTGTTCATCCTTGTTTTGTTCGCTGCCCAGCCCGCTCTGGGAGCCCGTGCCAAAATCGATACCCTCTCCGCCGACCCCTACCTGTCAGCCCTGGTGATAGATGCCGACAGCGGCAAGATTCTGGTCGATGAAAACAGTGATACCGTTGGCTACCCGGCTTCGGTCCTGAAACTCATGGTACTTTACGTCATACTCGACCGGATCGAGCAGGGAAGCCTGCAGCTCGATGAAATGGTTCGGGTTACCATTGAGGCATCCAAGATGGGAGGATCTCAGGTTTATCTAGACCCTAAGGAGCAGTTCTCCGTAGAAGATTTGCTCTATGCCCTGATTATTCAATCGGCAAACGATGCGGCGGTGGCTCTGGCAATCCATGTGGCCGGCTCCAAAGATGGTTTTGTGGCCATGATGAATGAGAAAGCCAAGGAGTTGGGTATGAACAGCACCACCTTTTACTCCGTTCATGGGTTGCCTCCCTCGGAAGGTCAGCAGCCGGACCGCACCACCGCACGCGATTTGGCCTTATTGGCTAGGGAACTGGCGAAGAATCCGGAGGTCTTTAAGTATACCGGAACCAGGGAACGTGATTTCAGGGGCGGCGAATTTATCATGCGTACCCACAACAAACTGCTGGCATCGGTGGAGGGCTGTGACGGGTTTAAGACCGGCTATTTCAAGGCTGCCGGTTTTTCTATTATCTCCACTGCCAAACGTAACGGAGTTCGCATCATTGCCGTGGTGCTTGGCAGCCTGGACCGGAAGGTCCGTGATGCCAAGACAGCGGAGCTGATTGCCATAGGCTTTGCCAAGACGCCGCCGCGGCCCGAGGCCCAGGCGGTGGTGAAAAAAGCTGCTGCCCCACCCCAACCCGAGCCCTCAGCGCCACCAACTGTTGAGACAACCATGGCCCCGGAGAAGAAGAAAGAAGCGTCTACGCTTGGCCGGGATCTGATGATGATAGGTGTTGGTTTTGCTGCCGGTGTACTGGCCTGTGTGCTGGTTGCAATGCTCAGGTCAGGCCCGCGTTCGAGACGGCGGCTGATGTAGTTGTCTCTCCCAGGTCCAGCGCCGGCCGGTGCAGATCTGGAGCAGGCTGGGATCAGTCGGATTCCTGCTCGAAAGTTCTGGTGAGATCAACGCTTTCGACCCATTGTTGAAACAGTTCGAAGAACCTGCCTACATGATAGCCGTCGGCAAGGCCATGGTGCACCTGAACCGAGAGCGGCATGATGACCCGTTTGTGCACTTCGGTGAAACGGCCCCAGGTGATTCGGGGGATGGAATCGGCTGGACTCATATGGATTGGGTGGGAAACCGAAGTGAAGTGCACCCATGGCAGGCTCGAGATAAACAGGTAATCGTCCCTGCCCGGCTCATCCTCCAGGCTCGGGTTCAGCTTGGCGCGGGCGATGGCTCGATTGGTCCGGTCGCTAAAAATATTTATATCCTCACAAAACTTGGTTTCGCAGAAGCAGAAGGTGTTCTCTTCTGTGAGGACAGTGTAGGAAGGGTGAACTATGTTGTGCTGTATGATCTCTTCGTCGTGAATACGCTGCCGAAATTCTTCGATCTCGTTGGCAGTTCTCGAGATCCCGTATAAGACCCCGTTGAAACGGGAGATGCCGCTTTGACGGCAGTGCCGGTGCAGCCTGGTGATGTCGATCTCGGCGCAGATATTGAAATGGGGATAATCCAATCCGCTGTAAAAATGGTAGAGATCGCGCCTTGGCCAGGTATTGATGTCTATGATCTGCATAATTCATTCTCTCCGGGTTTTAGACTACGTTTGTTCAGCCTCCTGTTTGTAGCGATAATAGCATTGTGCGCAGAGGGATTGATAGCTCACCTCGTCCCGTCCGTCGATGGCCAGCTGTTCTCCTTCAAAAACGAAACTGCCGCCGACCTTCCGGGCGTTAGCCATCGCCTTGCGTCCGCAGGTGCAGATAGTTTTGAGCTCTTCCAGACTGTGGGCAAGGAGCAGCAACCGCTCGCTTCCCGGGAACCCTTCAAGCCGGAAATCGGTGCGCAATCCATAGCAGATAACCGGGATATCCTGCAGCACGGCGACCTCAAAGAGCTGATCCGCCTGACTGCTGCTGAGAAACTGGGCCTCATCGACGAGTATGCAGTGGAATGGCCCTTTTTCAAGGTTGTATTTTTTAATCAGTTCAAAGAGGTTGGCGTCTAAACCGGCCAGGATATCGACCGGGCGGCTCAGGTCGAGTCTGGAAAGGATCCTGTCGTCCCCTTTAAGGTCTCTGACAGGTTTGATAAGTATCGTGTTCATGCCCCGTTCCCGGTAGTTGTAGTCAACCTGGATGAGGGCGGTGGTTTTTCCGCAGTTCATTGTCCCAAAACGGAAGTAGAGTTTAGCCATGGATCGCTCCTTTTCTCCTCCTGTAATAATATTATTTGCGGACCTCGACAGAGGATAAAATCCATCATTTCGGGATGGACAATAGCGGTGACAAATGGTGCTGGAGTTGACGTCAGTATAAGGTATAGTAACTGTACTACGAGGGTCGGCACCTATGCAAGCGGCTAATGATAATCTGGAAAACGGCGCTTTACTCCAGCTCATCGTGGCTCCCAGAAATTTATCCTCAAAATAGTACCTCACTGCCTGTGGAAAAAATCTTGATTCGTCTCGAGTTAAGGAAAATTCCCTCGTTACAGAATGAAAACCGGCAAATTAACCAGGTGACAGTATGCTGATGCAGGAAATCATCCTGAAAAAACGAAACGGCCAGACCCTCACCACGGAAGAGATCGATTTTTTTGTGAGCGGGTATACATCTGGCAGTATTCCGGACTATCAGGCTTCAGCCCTGCTCATGGCTATCTGGTTTTCGCAGATGGATGAGCGGGAAACAACCGATCTTACCAAAGCCATAAGAGATTCAGGAGATATCGTCGATCTCAGCGCCATCGAAGGCGTCAAAGTTGATAAACACTCCACCGGAGGGGTGGCTGACACAACCAGCCTGATAACCGCTCCGCTGGTGGCGGCCTGCGGCGGCCGGGTGGCCAAGTTGTCGGGACGGGGGCTGGGCCACACCGGGGGAACAGTAGACAAACTCGAGTCGATACCCGGCCTTAATCTTGCCCTTGATATGGATGACTTTGTCCGGGTTGTCTCCACCTGTGGTTTGGCTATCATCAGTCAGTCGCCAAATCTGGTCCCGGCAGATAAACGTCTCTATGCACTGCGTGATGTCACCGGAACGGTGGACAACATCTCACTGATCAGCAGTTCTATTATGAGCAAGAAACTGGCCTCCGGCGCCGATGCCATCGTGCTCGATGTCAAGACCGGTAACGGGGCCTTCATGCAAAGTGCCGAAGAGGCCCGCAAGCTAGCTGAAATGATGGTGGCCATTGGAGAACAGGCCGCAAAACCAACTTCGGTGCTGATCACAGATATGAACCAGCCGCTCGGTCGATCGGTGGGTAATTCACTCGAAGTGGAAGAGGCCATCATGGTGCTGCGGGGTGAAAGGAGAGGGGATCTGCAAACCGTGGCCCTTGCTCTGGCGGCAGAAATGCTGGTTGCAGCAGGCTTGGCTGGAGACAGCCTGGAGGCAGAGAGCAAACTTGAAATGGCCCTTGAATCAGGAGAAGGGCTTCGGCGCCTCCAGCGGATGATCGAGCTGCTTGGGGGGAATCCCCTGGTTTGTAACGACACTGGCCAGTTGCCGCAGTCGGCTGAAACGGTATCTGTCAGGGCCGGTAGTTCGGGATATGTCAACCACATAGATTCTGCAGGAATCGGTTTTTCCGCCCAACTTCTGGGGGCCGGCAGGTCAGCAAAGGAGGATGTCATAGATCCGGCAGTGGGTTTGAAAATGCAGGTGAGGGTGGGGGACAGAGTAGAAGAGGGCGCAGAGATAGTCCGGCTGTTTGTTAACCGTAAAGATAATCTCCAGCGATCTGAGGATCATGTTCGCAGATCGATATCCATCGGTGAGGAACCGGTACAGATCGTACCGCTGATCCATGATAGGATCAGCTGCGGTGGGGGATAAACATGCGCGGCCTGATTCTTGTCATCGACGCCTTTGGCATTGGAGCGGCACCCGACGCGGACCAATACGGCGATACGGGCGCTCATACGCTGAGATCGGTCTGCGCAGCCGGGATTGCCGGCGGCCGGTTAGCCTGGCAGGCGCTGCCTGCGCTGGGACTGGGCAACTGCGCGGCTTTGACCGGGACACCCGTGGCCGGCTGTCCTCCGGTTCAGACTCCGCTGGCTTCGTTCGGGGCGATGGCCGAGAAATCCAGGGGCAAGGATACCACCACCGGGCATTGGGAGCTTGCCGGTATTGTCCTTGAGCGGGGGTTTCATGTCTTCCCGGCAGAATTCCCTTCTTTTCCCGGTGAACTGGTCAAGCGTTTCGAAGGGGACACCGGTTATAAACTTATCGGTAACCGGGCCGCCTCAGGTACGAAGATCATCGAGGAACTGGGCCCGGATCAACAGCGGGATAAGGCGCTGATCTGCTACACCTCAGCGGACAGTGTTTTTCAGATTGCCGCCCATGAGCATGTGGTTCCCCTTGATGAGCTTTATCGCTGCAGCCGTATTGCCAGGAAAATCTGCGACGAATACGACGTTGCCAGGGTTATCGCCAGGCCGTTCAAGGGTCATCCCGGTGCCTACGTCAGGACTGCTGGCCGAAAGGACTACTCAATAGACCTGCCAGGCCCTTCCATGCTTGACCAACTTGCTGAACACGGCGTCGAGACGGTCGGCATTGGCAAAATCGGTGATATTTTCAACCACCGGGGACTAGCACTCAGCCATCCTGAAAAGGGTAACAGCGATTGTCTGACACGGCTGCATGGTTTACTAGAACAGAATTCTGACCAACATCAGCTGGTCTTCGTTAATCTGGTCGATACCGATATGCTGTATGGGCATCGACGGGACTCTCTGGGTTATTATCGGGCCATTGAGGAAATAGACTCGGAACTGCCCAAAATTATAAAATTGCTTGGAGATGAAGATTTCCTTGTTGTCTGTGCCGATCACGGCTGTGATCCGAACTTTAGAGGGTCCGATCACACCCGTGAGTATGTGCCACTGCTCTTCTATCAGCCGAGAAGAATTCCCGTCGACCTGGGGATCAGAAAGAGTTTTGCCGATGTTGCCGCAACTGTCTGCAAATTGTTCGGCATCCAAAGTGACTGCGGAAAGCCCTTTCTATCTGCTTGAAAAGATCTACTTATCGTGTCATAAAAACAGAGACTACCCTGTTAATTTGTCTTTTGGCCAACCTCAGCGTGCAGGCGAAAAATCTATCCTCGGAATAATCTCAATATGCCTCCGGAAAATTTTTCCCGTGCGTTGATCTTGAACCAAAATTTTGATTTTCCGGGTTTGTCTAAAGTATTTGATTCGCTAATTCCAGTGCGACGCCATCTAATGATCTGTTATTATTAACGTTGTTCTTTTCTTACAAGGAGTGAGTCATGAAAAAAAATCGTTTTGCTCTGTCTGTTGTTCTGACTTTGATCTTCATTGCCGGTCTCATTGCTGTGGGTCAGGCCGCCAAGATGAAAATCGCCATGGTTACTGACGTTGGTGGTGTCAACGATCAGTCGTTCAATCAGTCCGCCTGGGAGGGGCTGAAACGAGCCGAGAAGGATTTTGGCGTCGATGTCGCCTACAAAGAGTCAAGACAGGATGCCGACTATGCTCCCAACATGGAGACGCTGACCGACGCCGGCTACGATCTGATCTGGGGAATCGGATTTCTGATGGGTGATGCGATAAAAGAGACGGCTGAGATCAACCCGGATCAGAAGTATGCCATCATCGACTTTTCCTATGGACCAGAAACACCGAAAAATGTTGCCTGTGCTGTGTTTCAGGAGGAGGAGCCCTCATTTCTGGTTGGCTACATTGCCGGCAAAATGACCAAGACCAACAAAGTCGGGTTTGTCGGCGGAATTAAGTTTCCTCTGATCGAAAAATTTGAATACGGCTATATGGCCGGAGTAAAATTGGCCAACCCCGATGCCGAGGTACTGCGTCAGTATGCCGAGTCATTTACCGATGCGGCCAAGGGCAAGGCAATTACCAACAATATGTACCAGCAGGGAGCAGATATCGTCTTTCACGCCTCAGGTGGTGTGGGTGATGGGGTGATCGAAGCCGCCAAGGAAAAAGGTAAGTGGGCCATCGGTGTCGACAAGGACCAGAACTTTCTGGCCCCGGACAATGTACTGACTTCGGCCATGAAGAGGGTAGACAATGCCATCTACGATATCGGCAAGAGGCTGATGGGCGGAGAGTTTGCAGGCGGAGATACGGTGGTCTATAACCTCAAAAACGACGGTGTGGGCATTGCCCCGACCTCGAGCAAACACGTTCCGGCCGAAATCCTCAAAGAGGTTGATGGTCTGATCGCCAAGATCAAGGCGGGCGAAATTGTCGTTCCCGCCACCAAAGACGCCTTCGACAAGTTTTAGATCACTGTCGATCCCAAGAGCTGTCTCAACATTTCTCCGGCCGGTGCGAGACCCTGCCGGAGAAGAACACCGCGCCGCATGTGATGGTGCGTGAACCAGAGCGCAGGGGTGAATCGTGACCAGCGTCGATTTCTCCCACAAAGCCGTGGAAATGATCGATGTCGTCAAGAAGTTCGGCGATTTCACGGCCAATGACCGTATCAGCCTCACCGTCCACCGAGGCGAGGTTCATGCGCTGCTGGGCGAAAACGGGGCCGGTAAGACGACCCTGATGAATTGTCTCTACGGCCTTTACCGGCCGACCGAAGGTGTTATCCGCGTCAGCGGTCAAGAGGTTGTGATCAGTGACCCGAACGTGGCGATTCGTCACGGTATCGGCATGGTTCACCAGCACTTTAAACTGGTGGAGCCGTTTAGTGTTGCCGAGAACATCGTTCTGGGACGTGAACCCACCAGGTCGCTGGGACTGCTCGACATGGCCGAAGCTGAACGTCGGGTGGCGGACATCTCCGAGCGTTACGGGCTTGCCGTCGATCCGCAGGCCCTGATCCAAGACATTTCGGTGGGCAGCCAGCAGAGGGTTGAGATCCTCAAGGCACTCTATCGCGGCGCCGAGATTTTGATTTTGGATGAGCCCACTGCCGTATTGACTCCCAGCGAGATAAAGGAACTGATCACCATCATCGACAATCTTACCTCTGAGGGTAAGTCGATAATCATCATCACCCACAAGTTGAACGAAATCAAGCTGGTAGCCGACTACTGCACGATCATTCGCCGCGGTGCTTTTATTGACCGGGTCGAAGTGGCCAAAGTCACAGAGCAGGAGCTTGCCACAAAAATGGTGGGCCGCAACGTATCCTTTTCTGTATCGAAAAACAAAGTGGAGCGGGGTGACAGGGCTCTCACCGTCGAGAATCTGGTGGTCAGGGACAACCGGTCCATTGCTGCCGTGGACGGTCTTGACCTTGAACTCTACCACTCGGAGATCCTCGGAATTGCAGGGGTTGACGGAAACGGCCAATCAGAACTTGTGGAAGCGCTGATGGGACTGAGGCAGGTGGAAAGCGGCAGTGTTCTGCATAAAGACCATGACATCACCAACGCCACGCCGCGGCAGCTCATTGGCGACCACCAAATCTGCTCTATTCCTGAAGACCGTCAGAAGCGCGGGCTGGTGCTCGAATTCGATGTATCTGAGAACCTGATACTTGAGACCTACATGCAGCATCCCTTCTCCCGCCGGGGGGTACTGGATCATGGTGAAATTCACCGGTTCGCCGACCACTGCGCCGAAACCTTCGATATCAGGCCGCGAGACACTGGGCTCCAGGCCAAATCCCTTTCAGGCGGCAACCAGCAAAAGGTGATTATTGCCCGAGAGGTGTCGAACGATCCCGATATTCTGATTGCCTCACAGCCCACCAGAGGACTCGATGTGGGAGCCATCGAATATGTCCATAATGCCCTGATCGAGCAGCGCGACAACGGTAAAGCGGTGTTGCTTATCTCCTTTGAACTCGATGAAATTATCAATGTCGCGGATCGGATCGCTGTCATTTTCGAGGGCAGAATAATTGGCATACTGGAAGGGGCCGAGGCGGATGAAAACAGAATCGGGCTGCTGATGGCCGGAGGATCGGCATGAGCACTATCGGCACCTCATTGAAAGATAAATTTCTCAACGGTGCCTTGTCGATCACCCTGATGTCGGTCCTGTTTGGTTTTCTGCTTGGCGGCATCATCCTGCTGCTGGCCGGCTTCAATCCTCTGGAGGCCTACGGAGTGATCCTCAAGGGCATCTTCTCCCGGCCCAAGTACGTCTCTTATGTGATCATCTATTCGACCCCGCTGATCATTACCGGACTGTCGGTGGCCTTTGCCCTGCGTACCGGTCTGTTCAATATCGGGGCTGAGGGGCAATACATCATGGGCGCTTTGGCGGCAGCTGCTGCAGGCTATTACCTGAAGCTGCCCATGGTCCTGCACGTCTTTGCGGCCGTCGGTCTGGCAATGATCGTGGCGGGCTTCTGGGGTGGTCTGGCCGGCTGGTTCAAGGCCCGCTTCGGTGTCAACGAGGTGATCTCCACCATCATGCTCAATTGGACGGCGCTCTACATATCCAACTGGGCCATCACCATCCCGTCCTTTGGCAGGCAGGGCACCGGCAAAACCTATGCGATTCAGCCGACCGCTCAGATCGATATCCTCGGGCAGTGGAAAAGGACGCCAGAGGGCATCGCTTTTCTGCGTGAACACCCGATGCTCTGGGATATCCTCAAATCACCGGTCAACCTGGGCTTTGTGTTTGCCATTTTACTTGCCGCCCTGGTCTGGTACGTGCTCAACCGGACTACACTCGGCTATGAACTCCGGGCTGTGGGGCACAACCCCCAGGCGGCCGAGGCCGGCGGCATCAGCGTCAAGCGCAGCATGGTCATTTCGATGCTTTTTGCCGGCGGACTTGCGGGGGCGGCCGGAGCTTTTCAGGTGCTCGGTGTCAGTCACCGCATTGCCACCCTGGCAATTATGGAAGGTTACGGTTTCGACGGTATTGCCGTTTCATTGATTGGCAACAACAGCGGTCCCGGCTGCGTCTTTGCCGGATTATTGTTCGGCGCGCTGAAATACGGAGGCTCGAAGATTCAGGACGTGATGGGGGCGCCGACCGAGGTGATTAATATCATGATCGGCATCATCATTTTCTTTGTTGCCATGCCCAAATTGATCCGCATGATACTGGCCTACAGGAAACGGCGGGAGAAGAGCTGATGGAAACCTTCGTCAACGACATTGCTTTTATCATCGGCACCACATTGATGTATTCCACTCCGCTGATTTTTGCTGCCATCGGCGGGGTCATCACCGAGCGCTCGGGGATCATCAACATCGGTCTTGAGGGAATGATGTATTTTGGTGCCTTCGTTGGCGCTGCCGTGGCCTATTTCAGCGGAGATCCCTGGCTGGGGTTTTTCTGTGCCGGACTGGCCGGGGCTTCGCTGGGACTGCTCCATGCTATCGCCACCGTTTCCTTTTCCGCCGAACAGATAGTCTCGGGTATCGCGATGAACTTTCTGGGTGTCGGGTTTGCCCTGTTTATCAGTCGCCTGGTTTTTGACGGTGCTACCCAGACTCTGACGGTACCGAAAAAAATTCCTCTGCCGCTGGATTTTCTCTTTGGGGAAGGTAAGCTCTTCGCTTCGTCCGGTTTCATGGATCTGGTCTTCAACCGGTTTGCCACTGTTTATCTCGCCTTCATACTGGTCTTCGTGGCCTGGTTCGT
>JBPCUV010000252.1:0-2799 GCA_051010975.1 Desulfocapsaceae bacterium | reverse complement strand
CTGAGGTTGCCGAGCTGAGACACCGGTCACCCTCAGGCTCAAAACTCTATTCGATAGTTTCTTCTTCCTGTTAACATCAGGTGTCCCGGTTGCTTCGCCTGCTTCAAACTCTTTTTCTTTATCTTTTATTCCCTCTCCCAAACCATGCTGGAAAAAATGAATCAGGGCCATTTAATTTTTGGTTTCTGTAGATATATTACATTTATAAATAGTCACTTTGGTTAACCTATCTGAAACAATCGAAGATGCAGCCAGACGGTTAGGGAAGGTAAGAGATGAAAATTAAAGTGGTAGACACACCCGACGCACTATTCGAGTATACGGCCGACGTTCTTCCGAGAAAAGATGAATTTATTTTCCACAAGGACCAAGCCTATAAAGTAAGCTACGTATGCCATCATGTAGTTGATGTACAGGACACAGATAATGCAGGAGATGCATATGCCGTTGTCGAAGTCTCGACTACACAGAGCTATCTAGGTCAGCAACTCAAGTCATTTTAGAAGACCCGATCAACAACGGCAAGCAACAATCTATGATTTGAGTATAGGCGCAGCTCTGGCCGCAGCTCGATTCCGTGCTGCTTGCCCCATTCCCTTGTTCATCGAATCAGGCACCTGCTCAGCAGGCAGTACAAGATCATCTTGAACTGGCCATTGTGTCATTAGTTCTGGATAATAGCCCTCGGGATAGTACTCTTTGGGTTCGACTCTAAGCTCTCTGATGTCTTGCTGTTGAATATCCATGCGAGCATGGCGTGGATGAGGGACAACAAATTCCTTGCCATCGGACCTACCAATCCGGGGTGCCCTGTTATTAGGAAAATCGGGCAGGATTCCTTCCCCTACCCAGATTTTCCCTGGAGTAACGTTAACAACAATGCCATCCGGGGTTAATCTGATTGGCCAGCCCAGCCGTCAAATTCAAACAAATAGGGTAATGAACCGAGATGGTCGATGCGCAGATGGGTTATAAAAATTTTATCCTCTCTACTCGCTACCACCTAGTTACATTTACCAGTTAGGCTCAATGCTTATCGTTACTGAATACTCCACCCTAGCCGGAGTAAGACGGTGGCGAAAAGAACTCAATTCATACTGGCTGGTCTGGGATTTACAGAAGAAGAATCCCAGTTAATCGTACAAACCGGCGTAATCCGTTTCTATCCCAGAGACGATTTCATTCTCAAAACCCCTTATACCAGTGAATCAATCTTCATCATTCTTGAAGGGCGAGTGCAGGCATTTACAGCCAATTCTAAGGGCAAAGAGATATCACTGACCCATTACAGGACCGGAGAGTATTTCGGTGGAATTAAGTTTGGCGATGCTCCATATGTGACATCGGTTCGAGCCATCGAACCGACCCTGATGCTAAAGATACGAATGAGCGAGCTAAAAATCTTATTGCCTCAGGCAAGTACATCGGCCAGACAAGTATTTGAAGACATTCTGCATGGAGCGGAAAAGCAGGGTCAGAAGCTGTCTGAAGCTATTCAACAAAAGCGGGCAATCACCGAAATTCTTCGAGCAATATCCTCCTCACCTTCCAATCTCAGTATGCTATTGGCAACGGTGGCTGAAAATGCGGCTAAACTTTGCGACGCCAATGACGCCTCAATTCATCAAGTTGAAAATGGCCATCTTAGACTGGTCGCAAAATTTGGACCGCCAAAAACCTGGCCGGTAGGTGAAAAAAAACAACTTAACAGAGGCTGGGTAACCGGCCGTGCAGTTATTGACTGCAAACCTGTGCATGTTCTTGATCTTCAGATAGAAAACACAGAATTTCCTGAAGGGGCAGGATATGCCAGAAAATATGGTCACCGGACAACCTATGCAGTTCCCCTAATGCGAGAGGGAGTAGCAATAGGAGGAATCCTGATTCGCCGTTGGAAGGTCGACCCTGTAACGAAACAACAAAGAGAGCTGCTCAGTGCTTTTGCAGATCAGGCTGCGATTGCAATTGAGAATGTAAGACTCTTCAATGAAATTAACGATAAAAGTGATCAGTTAAAGGACCAATCAGATGAACTGATTCAATGGAACGAAAAGTTGGAATTTCGAGTAGCCGAGCAGGTGGCCCAACTGGAGCAATTCGCCAAACTGGAGCATGAGTTGAAAGTCGCCAGTGACATTCAAGGGAGTATGCTGCCGCGCACAATTCCGGATTTTGCAGGGTATGAAATTTACGCAAATCTGATACCCGCTAAAACGGTAGGTGGAGATTTCTACGAGTTCATTCCGTTAAGTGATGACTCACTCGCCATCGCCATCGGAGATGTTGCCGATAAAGGCGTTCCCGCGGCTTTGTTTATGGCTATGGTCCGCAGTTTTCTCAGAGCTGAAACTCGTCTTGGCGTTTCCCCTAGAGAGGTGTTGGAAGCGGTCAACAGTCACTTGCTGGGACTCAATGACAAAGGTATCTTCGTCACGATTTTACTGGGAATTTTGAACAACAGAACCCGCCAGTTCACCTATACTCGTGCGGGTCATGAATTACCGATAATGATTGATTACAAAGGTTCGGCAAAACAACTCTACAAGGGAGAGGGACAAGCTTTAGGGCTATTCGATATTTTGACACTGGATGAGCAGAACATCAATCTCTCAGACAACCGCATGATGCTGCTTTATACGGACGGGATTACAGACGCAATAGACAGGCAAAATCATATGTTTGGCTTGCAGGGAATCTTTCAGACAGTAGGCAACATGCCTAACCAATCTGTTGGAAGTGTTTGTGAGGAGCTATTTAGTGCGGTTACAAATCATCAGAGTCACCTTCCTCAGTTTGACG
>JBPCUV010000251.1:0-3600 GCA_051010975.1 Desulfocapsaceae bacterium | reverse complement strand
TATTGGCCCCCGGCCTGCTTTATTTTACCAGGCCCTGGAGTCTACGCATACTGCAGATTCTATTGATTTTATCGGCGATCGAATGGATAAGGACACTGCTGAATCTGGTACAAATTCGCCAGGATTTAGGAATGGACTGGACAAGGCTGGCGATTATCCTCGGGAGCGTTGCCATATTTACCGCCGCATCAGCGCTCATCTTCCAGCACGTTGAAATCAGGAAGAAATATGGTCTGGAGCGTAGCGAATGAACGACGGCACTCAAATAATCTGGCCTTCAAGGATTAAGCGGCCCAATATTTTATTTTGAGATTCAAATTAACTATATTGTCCCCTTTCAATTGAGCAAAAGGACCGTTTCAACTAGAAATCGAAATCACCGCCACCAAAGTCCATATCTCCAAATCCGGTATCAAACCCAGGGTCCGGGGACGGAGGCAAGTCGACCGAGTCGAGTCCTTCCAGGGCCCTGATTTCATCCTCTGATACCACATGCACTCGATCACGCACATAGCTGCCATGAGAGTACCAGGGGTCGGCACCATACCCATAGCCGTAGTAGCCTCTTGATGTTCCCTTGCCGCCGGCGCAACCGGCTATTGCTGCCGCAAGGCAGACTATCATAGTAAATGACACGAGACGAGAGAAGATCATCGCACACCTCCTTCAGGCAAAAGCTGCAACCCAACCGCCGCCCCTCCTGGATCCAGTATTACTGCGGCGGTTTCGGTATGGGCCAAAAGTGTCCCTCCTGAATCTATGGCCTTCAGGACAACCTCACGAAGGTTGTTTACACCGACAAACGGGAGCCATGTGGGTTTGACATCATCCCACTCCAGTTCAGTCAGCCCTCCTCGGATCTTGTCTCCTGCTGCAAAATAATGGTGTTCATCCGATTCCTTGAAGGGCAGCACTTCATAGGCGATCAACCCCTTGTAAAATTGAGCCGCTTCCTCAACGCTTCTGGTAAAAAGTTCGACCCATACGATGGCCCCCGGAGCAGGTTCAGGGCGGCTCGGGTCACCCTGACGGGTTTTTAAAATTATAAAATCAGCTCCCTGTGAATCGCCAACCTGGGCAAATTTTCCCCGGTCATCAAAGTCCGCGGGTCCATACAGCACACGGCCGCCAAGTTTTCTGACTTTGAGCGCGGTTTCATCCACATCATCGACTGACAGAGAAGATATCCAGCGAGAGCCCAGCGAACGATCTGAGACCTCAACCATGCCGCCAATTTCGTTTTCAGCACTTTTAATAGTAAGATACTGAGTGTTCCCGGCATAGGGACTGAAGGTCCAGCCAAACAAATCGGAATAGAATGCACCGACCTTATCAGGATCGTGAGTGATAAGCTCAAACCAGACGAATTTGCCGGGTTTATGGACACCGCTGCTCCCTGCATTTAAAGCCGGGACTTCTATATCCATACGGCTGGCGCATGACAGTAGAGAACTCAGAGACATAGCTAACAGCACGGTCACGACAATCCTCGAGAAGCGCTGGACAGGTAGGGTTCTTTCTATCACTTCAAGGTTCCTCCTTATTTGTGAAAAGACATAAACAACCATAGTCACTCACCTGAAATAGTCGATCAGGTGGTTGATGGTCTCGTCTTGCTGGACAATGTGGCTGTGGTTTCTTCCTGAGCCAACATCTTCCTGCCAAAATGATAAAAAACATTGTCGCGACATACCAAACCTGAGACGTAACTGAAAAGTTTCAGATTAGATCCACCACAAGAGAGTAGAGTTGAAAACCATCAGCTCTTCTTGGAATCGACTGATAGAAGGCTCTTTCCGATCACCTCAGATCAATGCACGAAGATAATGGCTATCTTCTTATTTTACCTTTCAAATATTTTTTTGATGAAAAAGTTTCATTTACGAAAATGGAAATTACATTAGTTCAATGGGCGGAAATATTGACTCCCAATTAAGAAGATACACCTAATCACCAACCATCATGCCTGTCATTAAAGAGGTGCGAATATGAAGATTGGCGTACCGAAGGAAATTCACGAAGGCGAGCGGCGGGTCGCAACAACGCCGGATGTAGCCGTAATGATCCAGAAGCTCGGTTTTGAGGTAGCTGTCGAAACACAGGCTGGCATGGCTGCAAAATTCACCGATACTGCCTATACGGAGGCAGGTGCTGAGATCGTGGAAGATGGCGCCAGTCTCTATGAGCAGTCGGATATAATTATAAAAGTTCGCGCTCCCGGAATAGATGAAGAGACCGGGGTAAACGAATGTGATCTTCTGCGGGAAGGGCAGACACTGATCAGCTTTATACAGCCGGGACAAAATGAAGAATTGATGAACAACCTTTCGGCTCGGAACATTTCAGTGCTGGCCATGGACTCCATCCCGCGAATATCGAGGGCCCAAAAAATGGATGCCCTGAGCTCAATGGCTAATATAGCTGGGTACCGGGCAGTTGTAGAGGCCGCACAGCACTTCGGCAGGTTTTTTACCGGGCAAATAACCGCTGCAGGTAAAATACCTCCGGCCAAGGTTTTGGTAATAGGCGCTGGTGTCGCCGGACTTTCGGCAATTGGTGCTGCCAAAAGCATGGGGGCTATTGTTCGCGCCTTCGACACCCGCCCCGAGGTCAAGGAGCAGGTTGAGAGTATGGATGCTGAATTCCTGATGCTCGACTTTCCAGGCGAGGACGGTACCGGTACTGGCGGCTATGCCAAGGTCATGAGTGATGAGTTCATCGAGGCGGAAATGAAGCTTTTCGCCGAACAGGCTCTGGAAGTAGACATAATTATCACTACCGCCCTGATACCCGGCAGGCCGGCGCCCGAGCTGATCACCGAAGAGATGGTGGCAACCATGCAAGAGGGCAGCGTTATCGTTGACCTTGCCGCTGAAATGGGGGGCAACTGCAAGCTCACCGAAGCCGACAAGGTAGTGATAAAAGAGGGTGTTACCATCATCGGTTACACCGACTTGCCCTCAAGGCTCGCTACCCAGTCGAGCCAACTGTACGCCACCAATCTGCGTCATCTGCTTAATGATCTGACTCCTGATAAAGATGGCAACATTGTCATTAACATGGAAGATGAGATCATTCGCGGAGCAACCGTAATAAAAGATGGGGAAATCACCTGGCCGCCCCCTGCCCCGCAAATCTCGGCTGCTCCGGCCAAGCCAGCCGCACAACCAGTCATAGAAAAAGCGGCGGAGAAAAAGAAGCGTCCATGGGGACCGCTGCTGGCCCTGGTCGTCGGTGGTTTGGCAATGCTGGGTCTCGGCAGTGTTGCTCCTCCTGAGTTTATGTCGCACTTTACCGTTTTTGTCCTGGCCTGCTTTGTCGGCTATATGGTTATCTGGAACGTAACCCCGTCGCTTCACACCCCGCTCATGAGTGTAACCAATGCTATCAGCTCAATTATTATCATTGGGGCCCTACTGCAGATTTCCTCCGACAACGGTTTTATCGTCCTGCTAGCCGCCATCTCGGTTCTGATAACCAGCATCAACATATTTGGCGGATTTGCCGTTACACAGCGAATGCTGTCCATGTTCAGGAAATAGGAGAACGCTCATGTCACAGGGTATTGTAACGGTAGCTTATATCGGCGCGACTATATTG
>JBPCUV010000250.1:0-2644 GCA_051010975.1 Desulfocapsaceae bacterium | reverse complement strand
CCAGAAACCCGGTTCAGTGGATAGACACCATGTGGGGGGAGGCTTATCGGGTTGTCGGACTGTTTCCATTGATGACCACTGCCCGCTTCTGGGCCTGGTTCGACTGGCACGGTATCGACGGGCTGCTGGACGGTTCTGCTCGGGGGGTGCGGTCACTGGGCCGCCTGCTGGCCAAAGTAATGCAGCGTGGCCAGATCCAGCAGACTCTTGCTTATACGGTAACTTTTGTGGCGCTGGCACTTATCGCCTTCATCTGGATGTAATGCGAAGAATCAAGGAATAACCAAGATGGATCAACTTCTGATAAACCAGGGCTTCCCGCTCCTCAGCGCCTTGATCTTCCTACCGCTGGCAGGCGCCTTTGTCATGCTGCCATTCAAGACCGAGGAAACGTGCAGATATATTTCTCTTTTTGTCACCACCTTGGTGGCCCTGCTCAGTTTTGTCTTGGTGGCTGGTTTTGACACGTCCACCGCAGCATTTCAGTTTGGTGAGACCCACACCTGGATCGAACCGCTCAATATCAACTATACCGTCGGGGTTGATGGCATCTCGATCCTGCTGGTGGCAATGACGGCGCTTATCATGCCGTTCTGTATCCTGGCTTCCTGGTCCTATATAAAAGTTCGGGTTAAACCGTTCATGATCTGCCTTTTGGTCATGGAAACCGCGATGTTAGGTGTTTTCGTGGCCCTCGATTTCGTACTTTTCTATATACTCTGGGAGGCAATGCTTATACCGATGTATCTTATCATCGGTATCTGGGGCGGCCCGAGAAAGATCTATGCGTCGATCAAATTCTTTCTCTACACACTTGCAGGTTCCATCCTCCTGCTGGTGGCCATCATCTGGCTCTACTGGAAGAACTCCTATTCGTTCTATATCCCGGATATGATGTGGCAGCCTTACGGCATCACTCCCCAGGTCCTGGTATTCATCGCCTTTTTCATTGCTTTTGCGGTCAAGGTACCGATGTTTCCGTTTCACACCTGGCTTCCTGCCGCCCATGTTGAAGCACCCACAGCCGGATCGGTAATTCTGGCTTCGATCCTTTTGAAGATGGGTACCTACGGGTTTGTCCGCTTCGCCCTGCCCATTGTCCCAGACGCCACCCTGCTGCTCATGCCCTATGTACTCTGGCTTTCCATCGCCGGTATCATCTACGGTGGTTTCACTGCCCTGGCCCAGCAGGACATGAAAAAGCTGATCGCCTATTCTTCTGTGGGCCATATGGGTTTCGTCACCCTTGGCATCTTTGTTCTCAATAAGCAGGGTATTGAAGGCGCCATCCTGCAAATGATCAACCACGGCGTTACCACCGGCGCTCTGTTTCTCTGTGTTGGCATGATCTATGAGCGAACTCACTCGCGTGAACTCTCCTCGGCTGCCGGGGTGGGCAAGTATATGCCAATCTTCGTTACTTTTCTGGCCTTCTTCTCTCTGTCTTCATTCGGTTTCCCGGGAACTAACAGTTTTGTCGGAGAATTCCTGGTACTTGCCGGCACCTTTGAATTCGACGTGACCCTTGGTTTGGCAGCTATTCCCGGTGCGGTTCTGGCCGCCGCCTATATGCTGAGAATGCTGCAGAAGGTCATCTGGGGTGGGACCGATAACCCGGATCAGTCCTGGATAACAGATCTGAATACCAGAGAAATTATTACCCTGGCACCGTTTCTACTGTTTGTCTTGTGGATTGGGTTGAGTCCAGGACCGTTTATGGAAATGATGGATCTGAGCGTCACCGAATTGCTCAGCGATTTCAATGCCTATAAAGAACAATCGGTGGCCGCAGCGGAAATCATGGCCACTCGGTAATGATACAGGTAACGGATTAAAGGAACATTATGCTCTTTCTACCTGAACTGATTCTACTTCTGGGAACACTCTGTTTGTTTCTGGTGAGCCTTGGCAGCCCGGCAATTGAGACTCTCAGAAAGCTGACCATCACCGTCTCAGTAATGGTGCTTCTAGCCACGCTGGTCTGCCTGAAGCAGAGTGGTTCCCTCTTCTTCGATTCCTATCAGGTCGACTTTTTTTCCCAGCTGTTCAAATTCCTCATCGCAGTTGCAACCCTGGCCGTATTGATTTTTTCTGAAAAATCCCCGGGCATCAGGAGTGAAGTGAGAGCAGAATATTACGTCTTTCTGTTCACCAGTGTACTCGGGCTGATGATGCTTACCTCAAGCGTCGAGCTCTTGGCTATACTTGTGTCGCTGGAGTTGTCCAGTTTCGCGGTCTATATCATGGTACCCATGCGCTCAACCGGAAGCTCAGGCGCCCTGCAAATGGAGTCAGGTATCAAGTATCTGCTCTTTGGCGTCCTGTCCACCGGCTTCATGCTGTTTGGTATGAGCTATATCTTCGGACTCTGCGGCTCAACCTATCTCAGCGAGATTGCCGTCCAGATTGAGCCGCTCTACTATCAACCGGCAGCTATAATCGCGATTATCATGATTATGGCAGGCTTCTTTTATAAATTGGCAATCTTTCCATTCCACTTCTGGGTCCCCGATGTCTATCAGGGGGCGGCCAATGAAACCACCGCCTTCATCGCTGCGGTTCCCAAGATTGCTGCCGTCGCAGTCATGATAAGGATTGTCTCTTTGGTCAGCGCAGAAGGCCAAACCGTGGTAAACCTGCTGCT
>JBPCUV010000249.1:0-3609 GCA_051010975.1 Desulfocapsaceae bacterium | reverse complement strand
GTCAAGCACATCACCATTGCTCACCCGAACGAGGTTACCCGCCTGAACAACCTTGCCATGATCGAGCGGTTGAGGATTCCCCTGGAAAAGCTCAACTCGGTTAAAACTTCGGATTATACAAAGAATGTTATAGTCGACTCGCAGCCCGACCACCTTCCTTCCTTTGAAAAAATTTCCTTCGATGCCATCATCGATCACCACCCGATAAGCAATGACTGGGATGCCGCCTATGTCGATATAAGACCTGATTACGGTGCAGCGTCTTCGATGCTGGTGGAGTATCTGCGAGCGGCCAACATGAAGCCCTCCGTTGCCCTGGCAACGGCATTGTTCTATGGGATCAAGGTAGACACTGGAGATTTCGAAAAAGAGTCTCGGCTGGCGGACGGTATCTCCTTCAGGTACCTGTTTGACATTGCCAACCGTAACCTTGTCAGAAAATTTGAACTTACCGACCTGCGTCGTTCCGAACTCAAATACTTCAGTACTGCGCTCAATGAGCTGCAATACTCGAAAGGCAGGTTCTATACCCACATTGGCCGGGTTCGAAGCCCCGACGTCCTGGTTATCATCGCCGATTTTCTCAACCACGTCTCCGATATCGACTGGGTACTGGTTTCTGGTATTTACAACGACAAACTGGTTGTCATCTTCCGCTGTGATGGGTATCGTAAAAGCGCCGGTAAACTGGCCACCCGGGTGTTTGGTCATTTGGGACCAGCCGGGGGGCATAAAGGTGCCGCTCGGGCGGAGATTCCGCTTAAAGCACTTGAATTGACCGAATATGACATTAATACCCAGACCCTGAAGCGACTTACATCACGTCATATGAAGTAGCCCGATC
This sequence comes from Desulfocapsaceae bacterium, assembly GCA_051010975.1. Taxonomy (GTDB): domain Bacteria; phylum Desulfobacterota; class Desulfobulbia; order Desulfobulbales; family Desulfocapsaceae; genus JABDQA01. Next base: position 2,765 of record JBPCUV010000249.1, on the reverse strand, counting down.
AGCTGTACCCTTACCTGCATTCACACTGACATTTTTATCATCAGGCCGTTTCGGCCGGAGCGAACCAGACTGTTCGGAGACTGGCGATGTTGAAACCGACGACACTTGCGATGATTCTGGCCGGGGGCAGAGCCGATGAGCTCAATGTGCTTACCTATTATCGGCCCAAAGCGGCGGTACCCTTCGGAGGATTCGCCAGGGTAATAGATTTTGCCCTGTCAAATCTCATGAACTCGGGGATCGAGCAGATCGCCATCCTCAGCCAATACCGCAGTTATTCTCTGATCAATCACATCGGCACCGGTGCCTCCTGGGACATGATCGGCAGATTTCGGGGGGTTTCCATCCTGCCGCCCTTCATTGATTCAGAACAGCAGGACTGGTATCGGGGATCGGCCGATGCGGTCTATAAGAATCTCGACTTTGTCCAATATCATCGCCCCGAGGAAATCCTGATTCTCTCCGGCGATCATATCTATCAAATGGATTACCGTGACGTCCTAGCTTATCATCATGAAAAAAACGCCGATTTGACAGTAGTCTGCAAGCGGGTGGAGAAAGCTCGAGCATCCCGTTTCGGTATGGCGCACCTGGATCATGAGGACGGTGATCGCGGCGGAAAACTGATTAACTACCAGGAAAAAAGCGAGAATCCCGAAGGAGAGTGGTCGTCGCTTACCGTGCTCTGTTTCAAGCCGGAGGTACTTTACCGGGTACTGGAGGAAAACCAGGCAGACGGATCCTTCGAGTTCGGTCATGACATTATTCCCCGGTTGATGAGGCAGGGTAGTCGGATCTATGGCTATAAGTTTGATGGCTACTGGGGCTATACCAGAACGGTGCTGGAATACTGGAATGCCAATATGGACCTTCTTGGAGACCAGCCAATAATAGATCTCGAGCGTTGGGGAATAAGGACAAACCTTGATCACCGGGGTTTAAGAGACCATCAACCCGCACTTATTGGCAAGGATGCGGATGTACGAAACAGCTTGGTCTACAATGGCTGTGTGGTGGAAGGTACGGTCAGAAACTCGATTCTGTTTCCGGGTGTTCACGTGAGTCCCGGGGCCGTAGTTGAAAATTCGGTAATCTTTTTCAGCAATGTGATTGGCAGAAACTGCAGATTCAATAAGTTGATTTCAGATGTAAACACAATCTACGAAGATGACGTCCAGATCGGGATCAATCACGGAGATTCGAAAAAACAGATTGCCGTCGTTGGATGGAATAACAGGGTTCCAGCCGGGATTAAGATGGGAAGAGGCGTCACGGTTTCGCCTGAACTCGATAGGGACAAATGGCCCGGATTTCTGGAAGCGGGGAGGGTGCTGAGATGAGAAATGCAGAAGACGCGCTCGTACTGCTGCTGGCTGGTGGGGTGGGTAGTCGCCTAAACCTGCTGGTCGAAAAACGAGCCAAACCGGCGGTCACCTTCGGCGGTATCTACCGGATCATCGATTTCAGCCTTAGTAACGTGATGAATTCAGGGCTGACCAGGGTTGGCGTGCTCACCCAGTACAAGCCGTTGTCCCTGATGAGCCATATCGGCATGGGTGAGGCCTGGGATTTTACCGGCCGTACCCGCGGCGTCAAAATCCTGCCGCCCCGCACCGGCTCCAAGGATAGTGACTGGTATCAGGGAACAGCCGACGCGGTCAGGCGCAATGTCGATTTTATCGAGGTTAACGATGCCGATGAGGTGGTGATTCTTTCCGGTGATCATATCTACCACATGGACTTTGACGCGATGCTGGAATTTCACCGGGCCAAAAAAGCCGACGTGACGGTTGGCATGATGGTGGTTCCAATGGAGCAGATCCATCAGTTTGGGGCGGGAATAACCAATGACGACGGGCGCATCGTCGATTGGGAGGAAAAACCAGAGGTACCGAAAACCAATTTAGCCTCCATGGGTATCTATGTGTTTAACCGTAACTATCTGTTGAGAAGTCTGGCCCGCTCAGGCAATGAGATAGATTTTGGTATGCATATTTTGCCCTGGGCGATTGAGAATGACAACGTATTCGCCTATCCGTTTTACGGTTACTGGCGCGATGTCGGCACCATTCAGGCCTACTGGGAAGCGAATATGGACCTGTTGAAACAGGACGGCTCCATTTCTCCAGAGCGCTGGCAGATTCGTACCAATTTCGAAGCAGAGGACCGCCAGGCGGATCGACCGGCCGCCAGATACGGCGTCAGTGCCAGGGTTAACAATTCACTGATATCGGCTGGCTGTGTGGTCAATGGCACCGTTTTAAATTCGGTGCTGTCGCCCGGAGTAGTAGTTGAAGAGGGCGCAGTTGTCAAAGACTCGATTCTGTTCAGGGACTGTGTGGTAGAGACCGGTGCCGAAGTTGATCTTGTCATAAGTGATAAAGTCACAAGATTCGGAGCCAACTCATCCGTTGGCCTTGGCGACCATCACGATATCGTCAATCGGCTCTATCCCAAGCACCTTTATACAGGTATTACCCTGATTGGAGAAACAGCCAGGATTCCTGAAAAGATGAAAATCGGCCGCAACTGCATCATTAAATGCAATGCCCTGGAAGAAGATTTCACAGCTCCTGTACTTCAAGATGGGGAGTCACTGACCTGACGAAAACTCTGCTGTTGATCAGAACTCTCAGCATCAAGGGTGATAATTGGCTACCCTTGTTTGGGATGCTCATCTAAAAGAGGTGTGAGAGATGAGCCGGCTGAGCAGCCTCCTATAGCTGTGAGCAAATATCTCAGCAACCGATGCAGCATGGTAAGAT
>JBPCUV010000248.1:0-2585 GCA_051010975.1 Desulfocapsaceae bacterium | reverse complement strand
TTGTTAAATTGAAATAATCAGAATGAACTTTTTCCTGGTTAGCCCCGGATAGTATATTTTTAAGCAATATGTCTGAGTTTCCATTTTTACGAGGGCTTCCGCTAAAGCCAATCACTTTGTTCATCGGATTTAAATCTGGCAAAGCTATTAGTTTAGATGACATGCAGGTGTTTTCAATAGACATGGTTTGATTGACAACCGTTGTTTTCTTTGGAGTTGAGGCAAGAAAGGTACCACTTTTCAGTCATCATTATCAAGTGATCCAGGATCTAAGATTTCCCTTGCCACTATTTGGAGGCTGATAAAACTCAACTGGATGGGATGTTTCCCGATTATCTTCAGGTCCTCGCTCGTAAATTCTACAGAAAGACACATTCTATTCATTGTAAGGAATATCTAATTTTCCTTTAAACCTCGTAAGTAACATTTCCATTTCATCGCTTTACAAGACTTGCGCTGAAAAAGCGGTGACTGAATTGAGGAAGCAATTATGTCGAAAGTCAAAGAAGAAGTGATCAGTGCAAATGCATCCTATGCTGCCGAATTTGGCGACAAAGGGAACCTTCCCATGCCGCCAGGCCGAGGCTTTGCGATACTAACCTGTATGGATGCCCGCTTGGACCCGGCCAAATATGCTGGTCTTGCAGAAGGTGATGCCCATGTAATAAGAAATGCGGGCGGCAGAGCAAGTGATGATGCGATCCGCTCACTCGTAATTTCCTACAAATTGCTTGGAACCAAAGAATGGTTTGTCATCCATCATACAGATTGCGGAATGGAGACATTCAACAATGAAGTCATGGGCAGTTTGCTTGAGAGCAGTCTCGAGACTTCAAGCGTTGACAAGTCGGGCTGGCACGACCATGGAGCCGGACCCGGATCAACGGAAGGAAAGTATCTAAACTGGTTAACGATAAGCGACCAGGAGCAGAGTGTCACCGAAGACGTGCAACGAATTAGAAATAGTTCAATGGTGCCCTCGGAGATACCAATCTATGGATATATCTACGATTGTAGAACAGGAAAATTGTTCGAAGTAGAAGCAGCAACTAAAGCGGGTACTCCTAACTAGTCTCCAGAAATTACCACCCGCAGAAGATGGATTTTTAAGCGTTGATTCTGTACTTGATTAGATGAAGGCCGGAGAAAGTCGGCAATAACCCATGCTACTTCCTACTTTTTCAGCCTTATGGGCAAACTGCTACATGAGGCTGAAAAGGGTAGTCATTAGAAATTCGCACCGGCAATTGCAGTCAGACTGGCGGCTCTGACAGGACCGCCAGTCTGCTGTTGCCGTCAATAGCTATATTACTTGAGCATGCGCTCGACTACCAGGTCTCCCACTTCACTGGTGGAATAACCCATTTTGCCGGCGGAGAGGCTTTTGATTTTGGTACCTGTCACCCATTTGACCGCGTCTTCAATCGCCGAGGCGGCTTCCGTTTCACCGAGTGTCTCCAACATCATGGCACCGGCACATATGGAAGCCAGCGGGTTAATGATATTCTTTCCGGTATATTTAGGAGCGGACCCGCCAATAGGTTCGAACATGCTGACGCCTTCCGGATTGATATTACCGCCAGCGGCAATACCCATGCCACCCTGAGTTTCAGCTCCCAGATCGGTAATGATGTCGCCGAACATGTTTGAGGTGACCAAGACATCAAACCATTCGGGGCTCTTGACCATCCACATGCATGTTGCGTCAACGTGGTAGTACTCTCGCTTGATGTCGGGGTAGTCCTGTTCACCGATCTCGTGGAAGGCTCTTTCCCAGAGGTCGAACACATAGGTCAGGACATTGGTTTTACCTACCAGGCCCAGGGTATTGTCACTTCCTTTGCCTCGCGCCTTCTTGCCGAACTTACGCGTATACTCAAAAGCATAACGCAGGCAGCGCTCTACCTGAAAGCGATTGTAAACCATGCTTTGTACAGCTACTTCCTGGGGAGTACCCTTCATCGATATGCCGCCGGTACCAGTATAGATGCCGCCGGAATTCTCTCGAATCACCACGTAATCTATATCATCCGGAGTTTTGTCTTTAAGCGGCGTGTCCACCCCGGGATAGAGCCGTACCGGTCGCAGGTTGATATATTGATCCAAGGCAAAGCGCAGGTTCAGGAGTATCCCCTTCTCCAATATCCCGGGCTTGACATCGGGATGTCCAATGGCCCCCAGAAAAATTGAATCGAAAGCCTGCAGGTCTTCGACCGCGGTTTCCGGCAGTACTTCACCCGTCCGAAGATAGCGATCGCCGCCGAAATCAAAATCAGTCATCTCCAGGGCAAAGCCAAAACGGCCTGCGGCCGCCTCCAAAGCCTTGCGGCCTTCGTTTACCACCTCAAGTCCTGTACCATCGCCGGGAATGACAGCGATGCGGTAAGTTGTTGTCATGTCAGTCTCCAATTTTATAATTTGCTCGTAACTCTAAGAGCATGTGAGTCGCTCTCATTTTGTCCCTGCCACTTTAGATATAATCTGCTCTCTATTGTCAAGAATAAAGATATTGTCACACCACATGATTGTGAGCCTTTAGCCGGGCGGTTTTCCAACATGTCGGCAGCCTCTGCTTCGGATTACAA
>JBPCUV010000247.1:0-7258 GCA_051010975.1 Desulfocapsaceae bacterium | reverse complement strand
CGATACACATAGTTTTTTCTCAATATGACTTTACTTTGAAGAGTACCGGGTCAAATCGATCGTTCTTCAGCGCTTGTCGGCACAACACCCAAATGCTGAATCTCCCTCGTTTCGATGCGGATTTTATAAACAACTACTTTAATTGTTCAGAGAGATTCCCAATGACTGGAAAAGAAAAACTGCTAACTGCTCTTAAAGCCAAGGGCATAAAGTACATTTTTGGATATACCGGCGGGGCTATTATGCCGGTGTTTGATGAACTGGAGAACTATAAAGATTTGCAGTTCATCATGTCGCGTCATGAGCAGGGAGCTGCTTTTATGGCCCAGGGTATTTCGAGGGGATCTTTGTCGACCAATTATCCACAAATTGGAGCATGTATTGCCACCTCGGGCCCAGGGGCAATGAATCTGACAACGGGCGTAGCCGATGCTCATATGGACTCGGTGCCAATGTTGATAATTACCGGGCAAGTTGCCACTGGCGTCATTGCAACTGACGCCTTCCAAGAGAGTGATATTGTCGGCGTTATGATGCCAATAAGCAAGCAGACCTATATGCCGCTTCACGCCGATGAGGTTGAATCGACAATCCATGAAGCACATTATGTAGCGACCACCGGCCGTGGTGGACCGGTTTTAGTCGACATCCCAAAAGATGTGCAGAACCAATCGGTATCAAAAAAGTATCGCTTTGATGTTAAGGGATATAGACCAGTCCTGCCTGGATATTTCTATCATCCCACACCGGAAAGGAAACCGCTGGAAAGGGCAATGAAGCTCATAAACAAGAGTGTGAGACCCTTAATTTTCTGTGGCCACGGTGTGGTAAACAGCAGGGCAGGCAAACTGCTGCAGCAGTTTGCGGAGAAAGTGAATATCCCCATAGCCTTTACCCTGCATGGAATTTCTGCTCTACCTGCCGATCATCCATTAAGCCTGGGAATGATGGGAATGCACGGCACGGTAGAAGCAAACAGAGCGGTTGTCGAGGCGGATCTCCTCATATCCTTTGGTATGAGGTTTGATGACCGAGTAACGGCGAAACTGGAGGAGTACGCCGCCAATGCCGATGTCATCCATGTGGAAATCGATCCATCTGAAATCGATAAAAATGTTGCCACCTCAGTGGCCATTAACGCCGATGTCTACAGAACTCTGCGTGCCCTGCTGGATGATCCGATGCTCACCTACAAACCCAGACGCCGCTGGTTTAAAAAGATTGCTGAACACCGCAAGATGATGAGAAAAACGTTGCAGGCTGAGATAGATGAAGGGGTTGGCGATAGTGGTAAATTATTGATGAAAACAATCGTCCATCAACTCTCTTTGGTAACGAAGGGCAAAGATCTGATTGTCCCTGATGTCGGCCAGCACCAGATGATGGCCGCAAGATTTTATAATTACCAGACAGAGAACAGCTGGTTTGCATCAGGCGGGGCAGGCACGATGGGAGTATCACTGCCCATGGCCATTGGCATAAAACTTTCCCGCCCCGATGAAAGGGTTTGGTCGATAAGCGGCGATGGCGGTTTCCAGATGAACATGCAAGAGCTTGGCACCTTGATGGAGCATCAGATCGATATCAAAATGCTTCTTTTGAACAATGGCTACCTCGGCATGGTCAGGCAGTGGCAGACACTTTTTTTCGATGGGCGTTATAGTGGAACACCCATGATGAACCCAGACTACGGTCTCATAGCAAAAGCATATGACATACCTTACCTGAAGGTGAAAAAAGTAAAGGATATCAAGCCGGCCCTGCAGAAGGCAATTAAACAGAAAGGATCAATTCTGATTGAGTTTTTATGCGACCCAACAGAGGTTATATTGCCTATGATTCCTGCGGGTGGCGGTTTTAACGATATGATAGTAGCTCGTCCCAAAAAAGAAAAATCAGCATCAAAGAGGAAGAAGAAGGGGAAGAAATCATGAAGAGAAGAGCCATTCTAGCATTTATGCATGATCGCCCGGGTGTCCTCAACAAGGTGTCGTTGCTGATCCGCAAAAAAATGTATAACGTCGATACGCTCACGGTGTGCACCTCCCGGGTTGAAGGAATAAGCAGGATGACGATCACGCTTCGGGAGGACGATATTGCCAAGGTAACCCAGGTGATAAAGCAATTGGAGAAATTCACCGAGGTTATTTCTGCCAAAGAGCTTGATACCGACAAAAGCTATTGGCGAGAAGCAGCAATCGTCAAACTCGAGGTTGATTCCGAGCATCTGAAAGCTTTTAAAGGACGCTATAATTTTGAAGTGCTTGATAAGAAAAGCAGAGATATTCAGATTATCCAGCTGGCCGGATCGACCGCAAAGATTGACAAATTTCTCGATGAAGTCGGTAGAGAACATATCATAGAGATCGCCCGCACAGGGGTGGCCGCCATGGAAAAATAATCCCACCTGGTGGCGTGGGGCGGAAATTTCGACAATAGTTACCGGGATGCTGAATAGAAAAGAGACGCCTCTATTCAGCATCCTCCGCACACCCCTATCCTCTCTGCTTCGTATTGAACTTCGAAGACTCTCAATGGAAATCTGGTTTTGATTTAGTGTATCATTGGCTGGTGACTATTCCGGTGAAGCCCGAGTCCACCTGAATCAGTACCAGATCGATAATCTGATCCACTATAATGTACCGGTTCTTGTTGATGTAGTCGTAGATGTCGTAATCACCATAGCCGAGTGTGTCGGCAAAGATCGGTGTTGACCCTGTAATGGGACGGATAAGCCAGCTTTATTCAGTTCAGCTTCATCTGATATTTTTTTTGTGGTCTACTTACTTAACATATGTGGGTTGTGGTATATAAGGTCTGGCTCAAGAGTCAGTGCCGATACAATCACTGATTAAATTCATATAGATAACTTCAGAGCATAAATTACAGTCCGCAGGGTTTTATGGATAACACGGAAGGTAAGTTCACCCGCTGGTATACAACCTGGATTCTCGATCGGCCTATCTGGACCATCGCAATTCTCTTTCTGGTGATTTGCCTGCTTGGGTACCAGAGTAAAAATTTCAGAATCGACGCTTCAACGGAAACGTTATTGTTGGAAAACGATGAAGATTTGCGTTACGCCCGTGAAATAAGCAAAAGGTATGGAATTCAGGACTTCCTACTTATTGCTTTCACCCCAGAATCCGGTGATCTTCTTGACCAGGTCAATCTTGCAACCATCGCCGAGTTGCGTGATTCTCTGAGTAGCCTTGAGGCAGTCGAGTCGGTGCTCACCATTCTCGATGTTCCACTGTTGGAAAGCCCGCCGGTTTCATTCAAACAGCTTTCACAAAACAAAATTCCGTCCCTGGAATCGCCGACAGTAGACAAAAAACTGGCGACAACAGAATTATCAGAGAGTCCCTTTTATCGGGATCTTCTGGTTAGCCGGGATATGAAAACCACGGCGATAATCGTTAACCTCAAAATCGATCCCGCTTACAGCAAACTTCTCACCACCAGAAACGAGTTGCTGGATAAAAAACTGCAGGGACAAATTTCTCCGGCAGAGGCCGCTGAGTATGCACGAATCGTCGATGAAATAAGGACAGCGCAAATCTCGTTAAATGCGAAGCAACACGAGAATATCCTGGCCGTAAGAGCAATTATGGATGCAAACCGTGACAACGGGCAGCTCTTTCTCGGCGGGATCAGCATGATAGCCGATGACCTGATCACCTACATCAAAAATGATCTGAGAATATTCGGCCTGGGTGTGTTTTTGCTGTTGGTCCTGATGTTAGGACTATTTTTCAAGAGCAAACGATGGATTATCTTACCAATGCTCTGCTGTTTTCTATCTGTAATTGCGATGCTGGGGGTTTTAGGCACCTTTGGTTGGGATGTTACCGTTATATCTTCAAATTTCATTTCCTTACAGCTGATTATAACCCTGGCCATCTCAGTTCATCTGATTGTCCGTTTTCGCGAATATCAAGTGACCCTCCCCGAAGCCGATAACCGCACCCTGGTGAGAAAAACCATTCAATCCAAATTCGTCCCATGCCTGTTCGCTACTCTTACCACCATTGCTGGTTTTACTTCGCTAATGCTCTGCGACATAAAGCCTGTAATACACTTTGGCTGGATGATGAGTATCGGTATCCTGTTATCGCTGGCACTGACCTTTGTACTTTTCCCTGCCGGAGCGATGCTCGTCAAAAAGCCAAAGCCGCCTTCGCAAAATAGACTGCTCAAATTTTCATTTACCGGCTTTCTGGCACGTATAACAGAAACCTATGGTACCGCGATTCTACTTTTGACTTTAATTTTCACCATCATAACGGTGATAGGCGTATCCAGGCTGCGGGTAGAAAACAGTTTTATCGATTATTTCAAGGAGTCGACAGAAATCTACCAGGGCATGAAAATCATAGACCAAAAGCTCGGGGGTACGACACCTCTTGATGTAATAGTTCAATTTGAAACCTTCGAGGAGGATGACGACGAAGACGATGGATTTGATGAGTTTGAGATAGAGGAAGATTTTTTCGCCGATTCAAAAGAGGGCTCGTCAGGGGATGATGGCGGAAAATATTGGTTTATGGACCATCGTCTGGAAGTAATAGCAAAAGTACACGACTATCTGGACAACAGGCCAGAGATTGGCAAAGTATTGTCGCTGGGGACCCTTCTTGAAATAGGCAGACGGCTCAATGACGGAAAATCATTGGACAGTCTGGACATGGCGGTTCTCTATACAAAACTGCCCGAAAAGTATAGAGAGTTGCTGTTGTCCCCATACGTCTCTTTCGACGATAACGAGGTCCGCTTTACGTTAAGGATTATTGACTCTCAAGAGTCACTGCAGAGAAATATCCTGCTCAAGGAAATCAGACACGATCTCGTTCATCAACTCGAACTCGATGAAACCAAGGTCCATCTGTCCGGAACAATGGTCCTCTACAACAATATGCTCCAGAGCCTTTTTGCTTCCCAGATCAAGACATTGGGTGTCGTGGCTTTGGCGTTGCTGATCATGTTTCTGTTTTTGTTCCGATCGCTGAAAATTGCACTTATCGCTTTGTTCCCTAATCTGCTCTCAGCTGGTGCCGTACTTGGCGTGATGGGCTGGCTGGATATTCCTCTGGATATGATGACGATTACCATAGCGGCCATCAGCATTGGTATCGCGGTGGATAACACGATCCACTACATCCATCGTTTTAGAGAAGAGTTCGAGATAGACGGCGATTACTACGGTTCTCTTCACCGCTGCCACAACTCCATAGGACATGCCATGTACTACACCTCCATGATCATCATCGTCGGTTTTTCCATCCTGGTACTCTCTAATTTCTTGCCAACTATCTATTTCGGTCTCTTCACCGGTCTGGCAATGTTTATAGCACTCATTGCCTCTTTGACCCTTTTGCCGCAGCTGTTGGTCTGGCTAAAACCGTTTGGTCCGGGAACTCACTCTTAAATCATCGACCGCCCAGCCTTAGTCTTGATGAGGTTAATTGAATTGCAGAGATCCGTCCGGACTGAAGCCCACCATCTTCGAATCACCTATAATTTCGAGATTTGAGCTTCTCTTTATAAATTCCTGGTAGGTTTCAGAAAGCCACAGCGTTTCAAGCTCTTTAGTGTTTTTGATTCGTACGATCAGAGGCGCTTTGGGGATGCCATGGCGCAGGGTGACCAAAGCCGCTCTTAAGGCTTGGTGATCGTTCTCGGCAACAATCGGAATTTTTGCCGACTGCATCACCTGTGCGGTTATTGCATTTGTATAGGTAATAGTCGGATCTATTTTTTCGGCACAAATCCGTGTAGTGAAATCTGCAAGGCCAATACCTGTTGCATTACCTTTGGTCGCCGGCGTCAGGTCCCGAACGATAATCCGTTGTATTGGCGGAGCAACAAAGCCGGGAAGCCCCCACGAGGAACGCCCCGTCACATTGGAGTCAAGTCCGGTACCGCTGATATCTTTCCCCATTTCATCAACAATGAGGATATCAATCTTATCCAGAAGCAGACGCCCCATAACCCGCTTGGCTTCATTGAGCAATTCTATCTCGCGCCTCATTATCTGGTCTGCTGGAATCACTTCAACCATGGCAAGTTCGCTGTAGGCATTTTCGATCAAGCCAATACCGCACAGGACAGAGGTTTTGGAGAGCGCCAATTCGGCTGCAGCCGGCAAAATTTCATGAAAGCGGTCAAACCCCAGACTGTGGGCTTCTATAGCTCCCAGATGTTTCCCCAGGCCAATTACAAGCATCTTAACAATGCCGCTCTCATAATCTCCTTTAAACGTCGTATGAGCTTTGATCCGGTTACAGACCACTATGTTGTCGGCTTGACAGGCCAGCTTGTCGCAGAAGACCTTCAGGCCGTTTCCGGTAGTACCGAGTTGAACAACCTCCATGCTGGAACGAATTGGGGCACCGACTTGCGCTTCATTGATACCCAAACTCTCGAGTACCTTCACCTGACCTTCCGCAGTAGCCCCTCCGTGGCTTCCCATTGCAGGAACAATGAAAGGTCGCGCCTTTCGGGCCCTAAGCTCCATTACCACCGCTCGGAGAATATCGGTCAATCCTTTTATCCCCCGACTTCCCGCAGTAATCGCAATACTCTTACCCTCCAGATTGTTGCTATCAAGACGAGAGAAGCCAGATTGGACGACGGCCGCTGTATCAACTTTGGCGGCGCGAGGAAAAGACTGCCTGACGGGCACCATTTTAGGAAGATGCAGGGTTTTACTACCCGGCAGTGTTGGATCTATACGAGAAAAGGTCAGTGACATGCTCTTACCACCCGGGTTTTAGTATGCAGCAGAAATATCATTTTTCTTAAGATAGCAACATTGTAGCAAATCATTAAAGCAGATCACACATATTCCCTGGATACTTACACCAAACTGCTATGATCGATAGGTAACTGCACTTGAGGTCGATCTTCTCTTTAAAGATATTTTATGATGGAGATCCGTGTGCAGCCTCACCGACAAATGGTGTGTGGTGGTGTTGGCGTATGAACGAAATATCGGACAACTGTCGCCTGGATATCTACGGAATGCTCTCAGTACAATCCCCAAAAAAGAGATAAAATAAAAATCATAATTAAATTGTTAAACGGGGTTAGCGTTTTTTATGCACAATCCGGTTGTGCGCTTCCTGAATGTCACAGATTCTTAATTTAACTATGGAGAAGAAAATGGGAATCATTTCGTGGATTATTATGGGACTAATCGTTGGTGCGCTGGCGAAATTCATAATGCCGGGCGACGACCCGGGCGGAATTTTTGTCA
>JBPCUV010000246.1:0-4906 GCA_051010975.1 Desulfocapsaceae bacterium | reverse complement strand
TTGTATTGTAGCCTCCCATGGAGATCACCAGGTCAGCAGCCTGCATCAGCTCCTCCAAACGGCTGTGAAATGGAAGTGTCTTGATACCGTAAACTTTTCCCCGCTTCTTTATCTCCTCGCGCTTCCTTTTGGGCATGAACGGGCCGGTGATGATCAGGCTTTTAAAAGGCAGGGTGGTCGGAAAATAATCGTGCATGGCAACGAATTGATCCAGAGCGTCGAAACCGTCGCCTCCGCCGCCGGTGGTAACCAGCACGAATATGTCGTTGGGCAGAATACGATAACGGCGCCGCACCTTCTTTCTGACATTGCCATGTTTTTTAATCCGGGGAATATAACCGGTGAAGACAACCCGTTCCTTCAGGTCATCGGGAAATTTGTACAACGTTACCGGGTCATAAATCTCCCGGTTCCCATAGACCCAGATTTCGTCGTACAGCCTGGAGAGGTGGGCGTAGATATCTCTGTCCTGCCAGTCTTTGATGATCACTTCCGGGTCGTCGAGGATATCGCGAAGACCAAGTACTGTCTGGGTTTGGGGTGTATTTTCTTTGAGCCATTCGAGCGTCGGGAGCACCTCACGTTTGAGGCCGAGCGGTTCCTTGTCGACGATAAAGAGGTCCGGTTTGAAGGTCTGGGCGGTGGCCAGGATGATATTGGTCCTGATAGAGAGCGCCTGCTGGGCGTCGATTTTGATGGAAAGGGCCCGGTATTCATCGTTAGTCTTCTTTATCATCCCGGGTATTCGGACGAAATCGACCTGGCTGGGTAGGGCGAAACGACCGGCGATGGGTGACCCTGTCAATATAAGAACGTTGGTGTTGGTTCCCCTGAGATGGTTGGCAATGGCCATGGTCCGGCGGATATGACCAAGGCCGTAGGTGTCATGGGAATACATCAATATATTGAATGGTGGTGCCACGGGACGCTCTATCTCGCTGGTTCCAGATTGTTCTGTTTTTTCGACGGGTTAATTATCAACTATTATTCCACCGGTAAAACAAAGTCAAGACCGGCAGAAATAAAAACAAGCCTGGCCTGCGCGGAATTGTGCCCCAGGCTTATACTTGATGAATAAGTAGTGCGAAGATACTGGTCAGGCGGGACACTTCAGGATGGAAACGAAGGCTAAAAACTCAGTGTGAGTTGATTGCTGATCATTAATATTGATTCGACCTCGGAATAGGTGTCCACTTCCTGGAAAAGATCACCGGTATCCATATAGCCGAAATGAACTTCATAGGCCAGAGAGTTGAAGAAGCCGTAGACAACCCCGATATTGGCCTCCCAGCTCGACTGCAGTTCACTTTCCGACTCACTGTCCCAGGCTGCGCTGGTAACCCCTATGGCCCCATGAAAGGCAAGGTTGGGTGTGGGCAGATATTCGGCTGCAATTGCAAATCCATGTGGGGCGGTTCCCGTTACCTGCGAGCTGAAGGAGGAGCCAAAAGGATTTTCTCCGAAAATATCTGTGGTGGAACTGGTGATCATCAGCGGTTTGAATCGTGATGTTTCAAACAGCAGTCCGCTCTCAGATTCCGATACCGCATCGCTATCAAACGTATAACCACTAACCTTGTACTCAGAAATATCGAGTCCTTCTGCCTGTAAAGAGACCACACCGCCAGCCAGCATTACTACCGCCAGACAAACAATCAGCAGATGGAATCGATACAATTTCATAAGAACCGTAACAAGTCTTGTGTTGTGATTACAAAAAGTTGCGCCGCTCAGTGCGCGCGGGATACACGGCACAAAACGCGGTACAAAAATTTTTACTTACCTATATAGTGTGCTGTTCCCCTTCAAAAGTCAAGTGAATATTGACCTTTTTCTGCCGGTTATCATTGACGAGAGCGGCGCAGTGTTCTTGCGGGAGAGCGTCATATGTTTTATTAATAGCTGACCTTTAACCGCAACGTACCAGAAAAAGTGTTTTGATGTTCGAAACTAGGTGAATTTATGCGTCTGATAACCAGGATAGTGCTCTGTCTGCTGATTGTACTGCAGGCCCATCATGCTTTTTCTTCTGACGAAGAAGGAGTGCCGATAATTACCGTGCTGCCTTTTGAGGTGAGTGAAGAGGGCGAATATGCCTATCTGAATAAAGCGATTGATCAGATGCTGCTGGCTCGACTGTCACGCTATCAGGACATGAGGGTAGTGACCGCCACCCTGGATGATGAGAAACTCAAATCTTTACAGAAAAGCCTGCAGTCCGGTGATCTGGACGCAGCCTCGAAACTAGGCGGTGGTTGGCTGGTGGAGGGCAGTATGTATTCGCTCAAAGAGGGAATGCAGATGAATCTCAGTCTGATTCCGCTGCAGGGAGGCAGGTCGATATCATTCTCTGAAAAGATCGAGCGTCAGGATCAGGTCATGGCTGCGGTCAGTTCACTGGCAGCTGATATTCACGACACGGTAGTCGATCTGGAGACTGCAGAAGATGTTTCTTCTCAGCAGGAAAAAGATGACGGCACCTTAAGCGGATTTGCCACTCCGCATCCGGAGCGGGATTACAAAAAAGGGATCTATGGCGGTGCCTCTATTATTGCGGGGGAGCAGGGAGCAGGCTTCGAGTCACGGGGGGTGCGTAAGAGCGGCAATATTCCCATGAGGGTCGAATCCATGGTCGTCGGCGATCTGAATAACGATGGCAAGAACGATCTGGTGGTCAGTTCCAAGAGCAAAATACGTATCTTTACCTACGATGATCTGAATTTTCAGGTAGTTGCGAAGTACGACTTTTCGCCAGCCATGAAAATCCACGCCATCAATATCGGAGATCCGGGCAACAGCGGAACCAAGAAACTCTATATATCAGCCAATGAAGGCAGGTACGCCTCCTCGGCAATTCTCAGCTGGAACGGCAGCAAAACCCTGCAGTCGGTGAGCCAGGGACTGCGCTGGTATATCCGCCCGGTGACCCTGCCAGGCAAAGGCGAAGTCCTGGTCGGCCAAGAGACCAGTCTGCGCTCGATTGAAAATTTCTTGAGCCCCGGGGTGTTCGAGCTTACCAGAGACCCCGCTAACGGTAGATTGGTGAAGGGGCCCAAACTGCTGCTGCCCGAGGATACCAATCTTTTTGATTTCATTCAGGCTGATCTGAACGGAAACGGCAGTGCTGAAATCGTGGTTATCGATAGAAAGCTAAAAATGCTGGTCTATGACGCCGCCCTCAATCTCATCTGGGTGAGTGGCGCTAACTACGGAGGCGGTAAAAAATATTTCGGTCCCGAATGGGGCAAAACCGATGACGATGGCTTAACCGGCCTGACCCTGGCCCAGCAGGACAACAGGACGCTGGTGTTTATTCCCGGCCGACTCGACGTCAAGGACATCACCGGCGACGGTCTGCCGGAAGTGGTGGTCAGCACCAATGAGATTAATGTGGCGACCGAATATTTTGGCAATATCCGCAGTTTCGACGGGGGGGCGGTTGCCTGCCTGGGCTGGTATGGACAAGGGCTGGCGGAGCTCTGGCAGACAAGTCGCATCGGCGGTTATGTCGCCGACTACTTTTTTGATGATGTTGCGCAAGAGGCTGAGAATAAAGGCAAAGTAATCAATCGTCTCTATGTCGCCCAGATTCCGGCCGCACCGATCTGGAATCGAATACTGGCAAATGTTGAGAGTAAACTTCTGGCTTATGAAATGGTGGTAAAAAAAGTAGAAGAGAAAACGGAACGTCCGTGATGCGCAGTGAAATTATTCATGAGATTGGTGAGTTAGAGAGAATAACAGGCGGGATAATTTTTTAAACGTTCGGTAAAAAAAACTTGACATGGCCTTTCCTGAGGTATATAAAGTCGGTAGTAAGATGGCAATTATGCCGTGGGTTCGGCTATTTTTTAATTGCTACACGGTATAAGTAGAACCTGCAGGCCCCGATAACCGGGGTTGAACAAACCTAGGAGAGAAATTATGAAGAAAGTAATTGCTGCAGCAGCCGGCCTGATGCTGGTCGGTACAATGGTGGGATCGGCTTCAGCAGCCGTTTCCTTTGGCGGTGATGCTCGTGTTCGTGGTTATTATCAGCAGAACTACGACTTTGGCGGGCAGGAAGTAATCGTTGATCCTGATGGTATTGAAGGAGACCAGATCAGGCGCGCTAGAGAAAAAGACAACAAAGTACAGTCCCGTGTTCGTGTCCAGGCCCGTGCAACCGCTCCGGGCGGCGCTTATGCCGTTGGTCGTGCACTGTATGGTAATGGTACTTGGGATGGTGGTAACAGTGGTACCGCCGACATCGATGCCGACAAGGCCTATATCGGTGTTCCGATGGGACCAACCCTGCTTCAGGGTGGACGTCTGCCGGTTGACCTGCTCAAGTCCACTAGCTTTTTCTTCCAGGATGTCACCATTGACGGTCTTCAGTTTGACGTCATGGCTACCGATATGGCTACCATCGGTCTCTGGTATTTCATCAACTACGAAGCTGTTGTAAATGGTGATCTTGTAGATGATAACGATATCAGCGATTATGGTATCTACGCCGACCTGAAATTCGGCGGCGACTGGGGAACCAGGATGGGTATTCTGTATACCGACGATCAGGTTCTCAATGATGACCGTGACCGTGACGGTGCTTGGGGTGGTATCGAATTCGCCGGCCCCGGTGGCCCGGTTGCTGTCTCTGGTGCTCTGGCGTTTGACGACAGGGGCGAAGGCGACACCGGTTGGGGTGGTTTCCTCTCAGGTGGTATGCAGTTCGGCAGCACCGGCGTAGCGCTTGAAGCTGGTTTCACCGATAAAGGTTTCAGAACTGACGGTGACTACGGTTTCATCATGATCGGTGGTGGTGCTTCCATTACCCCGTATACCATCGGATCTCAAGGTGAATCCAACTGGTGGATCGGTGTTCCGATGAGCTTTGCTGTATCTGAGATGCTGACCCTCGGTGCTA
>JBPCUV010000245.1:0-5812 GCA_051010975.1 Desulfocapsaceae bacterium | reverse complement strand
AGCAGTTTGTGGAAAAAGGAGTATGGCGTTTTGGTCTATATCCTGACGAAGTGTCAAATTTCTTGGAACCATATGGATGGAAAATTCTAGAACATCTTGGATATGAAAAATTGGCTGAGGAATATTTGGAAACTACCGGCAGAAAGCTGACCGCATTGCCAATTGAGCGCATAGTCTTGGCAGGGAAGATCTGACAAGAATAAAGTTTCCACAGTCATTCTGGAATAATCAAAAGAAGCTATAATTCCAGATAATATCCTTACCTGCATCAGGGAAGTTTGCCGTCCAGGCCGGTTTCAATCAACTCGCCGCCCAGGTAATCAAACCGGGGACAATTGCAGAAATGACCTGCATGTCGAAACCATTTACCATCATCCCTATGGTAATAACGGACGTCCAGATTCCGATTGCCAGTGGGCAATTGCGCCCAACTGACCAGATGATCGATCTTCAGGACCTGGCAAGGCCTGGTACAATTACAGCAAGGATGGAACCGCTTTATCAAGATGGACTTGAGGGGGTCCTGCCGGGCAGCAAATTCATAGCCAACGCCTACACCAACAACCACGAACTCATCGCCTCCGGAGAGCTCTCTACCTCAGAGTTCCTGTTCTACCATATGGTCGATACCGTCGGTTTTGTACACGCTCTTCTTCTACGTATTCAAACACTTTTACTTCCGGTAAAGACGTTGGTGTTTGCAGGGCATTAGGGGGTAGCCGATAAAGCAACATAACCTGAAAAATGTTACTTTAACTGAAGTCCGACATTAATTTTTCAATTTACCAATAAACTATCTAACGAGAGGTTTATACCGGTAGCCTGAAATTTTAGGCTGTTTCTAAATTCGAAAATCAGACACCTCTTTGAAACAAAACTCACTACGTTGGCAATTACGGCTTAACTATATGTGTACTTAACATTAATATAGTGGGCAGTAGTGGATTGGGATAGTTCCGCTGATCAAGAGCTGCGATTTTAAAGCTATCTGATCAGGGTGTATTTCAAATATGATAACTGTCACAGCGTTAATCCTTAAGATCAAAGGACGGAGAAACTGATGTTAGGGGAATTGAGTGAGTTTGTAGAGCAGTACAAAAAGATGGTCAACAAGCTTTTTCAGACCTACCGATCTTCGGGTCGCAACCTTATTTTGGGAAGCGATCTATGGGATGATTTCCAACAATTCTGCAGCCAGGACCCCCGCCATAAACCTCTTCAGGACTCTCCTCTGGCCATCGCTCTGAAGAAAAGTCAAGAAGCTGCTCTTGACGACCATTATATGTACTTGGATATTAGGCCTCGCGTCGCGCATTGGATTTATCTGCGATATGATTTCAACACCATGACCTTCGAACAGGTTTCAACAAAAGCGTTTCTTGAATTCAAGGAAGCTATAGTTTCGCCTGACTCAAAGATGCCCCAGATACTGGAGGTCGACTTCAATCCTTTTGAACGTGATTTCCCCAAAATGAATCAGACCCGGTCTATCGGCCACGGGGTCGAGTTTCTGAACCGTATTTTTTCCAATCGGCTTGGCAGTGATCTGAAAAAAGGTGATGAGCTGCTTTTTTCCTTTCTGCAATTGCATGGTTACGGCAACGATACCTTCATGATCAACGCCAACATCGAAACTGTAGCCGAGTTGTCAGATGCCCTTCGTAACGGTCTTGAATTGCTTGATGATAAACCTGGTTCACTTGTGTGGGATGATCTCAAACATGATCTTGAAAAAATGGGTTTCAAGCCCGGCTGGGGACGCACCATCGGCGATATAACCGAAACCATGGGAATACTGGCAAGTCTTCTCGAAGCGCCAGACCACCAGAACCTGGAATTGTTTTTGAGCCGAATACCGATGATTTTCAACATCGCTATACTTTCGCCTCATGGATATTTTGCCCAGGAAAACGTACTCGGTTTGCCCGATACCGGTGGGCAGGTGGTATACATTCTCGACCAGGTCCGGGCCCTGGAGCGAGAAATGACGGACCGTATCTATCAGCAGGGTCTCGATATCAAACCTCAGATTGAGATCATCACCAGGCTGATTCCAGAATCCGGCGACACTACCTGCAACCTCGAAGAAGAACACGTTCAGGGAACTGACAATGTACACATCATTCGGATACCGTTTCGCGAACCTGACGGCTCTGTTGTCAGCCACTGGGTATCTCGTTTTGAAGTGTGGCCCTACCTTGAGACTTTCAGCATCGAAGCAGAGGCAAAACTGGTGTCACGTCTCGACCGTCGGCCGGACCTTATAATCGGAAACTATTCAGATGGAAATCTCGCCGCCTATATAATGGCGCAACGGCTCGGGGTGACCCAGTGCACCATTGCCCATGCCCTCGAAAAAACAAAATATCTATACTCGGCTCTCTACTGGCAGGACATGGAAGAGCAGTACCATTTTTCATGTCAGTTCACCGCCGATTTGATTGCCATGAATGCCTCTGATTTCATCATCACTTCAACCTTTCAGGAGATCGCCGGCTCGGCCGATGTGGTTGGGCAGTATGAAAGTTATGCCTCATTCTCAATGCCTTCCCTGCAGCGCGTTATCCATGGCATCGATGTGTTTGACCCTAAATTCAACATTGTCTCACCTGGAGCAGATGAGCATACCTTTTTTTCATATACCGATACGGATAGACGTGATTCTACTCAAAAAGAACAACTTGACCATCTGATATACGGCAAAACGGATCATCAAAGCCGTGGTGCACTGAACGGTCAGAGAAAGCCGCTGCTGTTTTCCATGGCTCGATTGGATCACATAAAAAACCTGACCGGTCTGGTCGAGTGGTATGGGAACAACAAGCGCCTGCAGGAAACCGCTGATCTGCTGATTATCGGCGGGACGGTAGACCCGGATCAGTCTCCAGACAGCGAAGAACGAGAACAGGTTAGGAAGATGCACGCGCTATTCGATCAGTACCAACTTGATGAAAGAGTCAGGTGGCTAGGTGTCCGGCTCGATAAACAGCTGACTGGCGAATTGTATCGCTGTGTGGCCGACACCGGGGGGGCATTTGTTCAGCCCGCCTTTTTTGAGGCCTTCGGGCTTACCGTCGTGGAGGCAATGGTATCAGGTCTGCCGACTTTTGCGACCTGCTATGGGGGGCCACTTGAGATCATCCAGGATGGTGTGTCAGGCTATCATATCGACCCCAATCACGGAGATCAGGCGGCCGAAAAAATGGCCGACTTCTTTGAGCGATGTGCAACGGATTCCAGTGCCTGGCGAAGTCTGTCCACCGGCGCCAGGAAGCGTGTTGAAGAACGTTATACCTGGAAACGTTACGCCAGTCGTCTGTTGACGCTGACCTGCATCTACGGGTTCTGGAAGTTTGCCACCAATCTCGAGCGTGAGGAGACGAATCGCTATCTGGAGATGTTTTATCACCTGCAGTTTAAGAAGAGGGCAGCGGCCATGCGTTCAGCTGCTTAAAAATCCATAATGATGCAATCCGTCGATAATGCCGGCGGCATAGGTCTCAGGGCTGAAATAAATGTTGCGCTTGCGGCGCAGCTTTTCAAGTTCCTCACTATGGTTCCCGACCACGAGCCCTCGGGCCGCACTGTCTATCATGTCCTCGTCGTTACCTGAGTCTCCCGCTACCATAACCTGACGCGGAGAGAAACCAAATTTGTAGCGGATATAATCAATGGCTTTTCCCTTGGAGGCCCTTAACGGCAGAATATCTAGAAACTGGCCGTGGGAATAAATGGTCTGGCAGCGAAGCCGGTGTCTTTTCAGCTCATTCTGAACGGTCTTAAGTCGATCTTCCTTTTCTTCAAGGTAGTAACTGATTTTGTGACTTCGCTGTCCCTCGGCCTCCTGGAATACCAGAAAATCGAAAGAGCTCAACACCTCTTTTATGTCTTCTGCTTTCCACTGATAGGAAATATGCTGCTGCCAGCTTCTGTCGTGCCGCAGGTCCGGACCGTAATAGATTTCAGTACCGACGGAGCAGATCAGAATATCCGGCATAGGAAAGTTGTAGACCGTCATGGCATCAAGCGTCAACTCGAGACTTCTGCCAGTGGCCACTCCCCAGGCCAGATCCTGCGTTCGTTCACGAAGGAGCCAGAACAGTTCATGCATGCTCTTGTCATCACCGACCAAGGTGTTGTCGATATCTGTAATCATGAGGTGCTGCACCTTGGTAAGTCTTCGGCCGAAGGACGGCGGGGGCAGTTCCTTTGCAGATTCTTCGGGTTCCAAAGCGGCATCTTGCCGTTCGGGCATGAGGTTGCTTAATTGTTGTAGCGTCTTCTCTGAGTGAGCCTGCCATGAGTAGTGCTTTCTTACTCCGTTGATGCCGTTGTTGGAAAAATCCGACCACTTTGTCTCATCGACCAGGATTGCCTGAAGTGCTTCGGCGATACTTTGAGAATCAGAAGCTTCAACCAGAATACCGTTATCGCAGTTGGAGACAATATCCACCGGCCCTCCGTTATTGGTGGCCACGATTGGCAAGCCACAGGCCGCAGCCTCAATCAAGGTCAGGCCAAAAGGTTCTATCAGTGCAGGGTTGACAAAGACTCCCTGACTCTCTGCACAGATCCGATAGAGTTCCGGTACTTCGGTGGCAAAATCATGGCGCTTGGGAATTGCCAGTTTGCCATAGAGGTCATAACGGTCCATCTGCAGGAGCATATCAGTCAAGACCTCCTGTTCGTTCTCTTCCATCACCGTTATGTCTTTTCGGAGGCCGGCAAATATGGCCAGATTGGCAATTTTCTGCAGTTCTCGATTGGTGCCGTAGGCCTCGATAAGTCCAGTAATATTTTTCCGATGATCCGGCCGACAAAGGGCTAAGATGAAAGGTTTTTCAGGGTGGGCCCAGAAGCGATGCAGTTCCCGCAGCAGCGTATATTGAATCTGCTTAACTTCTTCATTCAGCAAATCAACGTCGAGCTGGGTGTCATAAAATGGATAGAAGGTCTCCAGGTCTATGCCGGGAGGGATTACGGCAAAACGATTTTGATTGCCGCTCTTGTACAAACCATATTGCTCAGTTATCTCCTGCTTGGTCGAGGTGACGATAAGCTCGGCCCGCTTGATAATCTTTTCTTCCACCCCGATTCGGTGACTAATCCTGTATTGCCGGTCGATCCGAGCCTCACTGAGTCCATCGCTAAGAAGCTTTTCTTTTTTGTTTCTTCCCAGGGAGTGGCCGGTAAATACGAAATGGGCATCAAAGGCCTCGGCCAGGCGCAGAGCTACATATCCGCCGTCGGCGTAATGGCCGTGAAAAATGTCGGGTACTCTCTTCTGCGACTTAATGAACCTTATAGAACGGTCGATAAATTTCTCCAGGTGCGGCCAGAGCAACTCCTTACGCGTATATTTCTTGCCTCCGCAGCGGATCCGCACGATTCGGGCATGCTCCGATAAAGGCTCTACAGGAACGGCGTAGTCTGGTGCTAAGGCCGGATCGTCAATCAGTCTGGTCACCAGGTCTACTTGATCAACCTCTTCGCATTCGCCGAGTGCTCTGGCCAGCTCCAGGACGTATTTGATCTGTCCTCCGGTGTCGGCATCTCTACCGAGTTCAGGTGACACTCCTCTGATCAGACCATGAATGCTGAACAATTGAATATATAGTCCGCTGCTCTTCATAGAGGCCAAATCTGTTTTGATCTATTTTGGTAAAACATTCGGGGCAATCTAAATCTCAGGCTCAGCCTGAACTCAAGAGGTTGGATCTACTGCTGGGCCAGATCGATCATACCTTTTTAATTAAGCTCGGATTTAAGAATGTAAATGGGTTAAGTGAGGATTTTATCAACTTATTGAAAA
>JBPCUV010000244.1:0-3134 GCA_051010975.1 Desulfocapsaceae bacterium | reverse complement strand
TCATCATAGTTGGTGGCCAGAAACGGCTGGGAGTCCGCACCGAATGCAGGGTTTTCATTTGACAGTAGCGACAGAAAAAATTCACCTATCGGTACCTGTCCGCCGCGAACGGCGCCTTTGATTTCCTTATGTTTGAAAAGTGAGCCCGCCGAGTGAATCTTGATTTCCAGTTTGCCGCCGGTGGCCTGCTTTACATCTTCGGCGAATTGGATAATGTTAACGGTATGAAATGTTTTATCAGGGTACGGTGTGGGCATATCCCAGGACTCGGCAAGCGCTGAGGCTGCCAGAGTAAGAATAAAGAAAGGAACCAGGAGACTGGCGAACATTCCGGATACTCTTTTCATAATGTACTCCTCATAGTGATTTAAGGTTGGATGGGTGTGCTGGAACCGCCGCATTTTCAAGCGGGTTTTTTATCCTAGCATAATTCTGGAATGGTTTAAACTATACATGACATGAAAATTAGTTTGAGCGTAACTTCTCTTTCTGTAATAATCATTATTTATGGATGATGCCTGATGAAAGCGGTGACCATCTTTTCCGGACTGGCCGACGGGGGAAACGAAACTTTAACCTAACTGTCTGATAGGGTGATAGATTGTGAAACTTAATTGTGATATGGGCGAAAGCTACGGCTCTTATAAAATTGGCTGCGATGAACAGGTCATGGAGCATGTGCACATGGCTAATATTGCCTGTGGAGCCCATGGTGGTGACCCCATGGTCATGGAAAAAACGGTGGCTATGGCGGTGAAACACAAGGTTGTAGTCGGCGCCCACCCGGGGTATCCCGATTTACAGGGATTCGGGCGGCGCACCATCGATTATAGTGCGGACGAAATTCGAACCATGATTCTTTATCAGACCGGAGCTTTGGCTGCATTCTGCAAGGCTGTAGGGACCCCGCTGGGTTATGTCAAGCCGCATGGCACTCTTTACAATACCATGATGGCTAACGATACTATTCTCGTCGCAGTCTTTCAGGCTATGGCCAGCTATAACTCGAAGATTCCCGTCATGATTCAGGCAACACCTCGTTGGCACCACCATGAACAACTTGCCAAAGACAATGGTATAATACTGCTCTGGGAAGCATTTGCCGACCGAGCCTACGAAGCGGATGGAAGTCTTCGAAAACGAAATCTTCCTAACGCCGTACACAACAGTGAACACATACTCAAACAAACCGAGATTCTCTGCAAAGAAAACTTTATTGAGGCTACTGACGGCACGAAACTAGAGTTCCCGGTAGATGCCTTGTGTGTCCATGGTGACTCGGAATCGAGTATCGCGGTTATATCCCAGCTGAGGAAACTGGTAGATTCATATGAAAATTGAGGTTCTCTCAGAGTTCAGCTATCTGATACGCTTTTCTGGCGACAAGAACAGCTTGCCCGAGCCTACGAGGTTGGGAATAGCAGCCCAATTAATCCGAGATGCCTTCGACGAGGGTTGGGTCGAAGTCGTCCCTGTTTTTGCCGACCTCCTGGTAACATTGTCTGCCAGGTCTTTCATTGATGGGGGAGATCCGCAATCAATAATATCCGGATGCCTTGAGAGACTGGAACGACATGATGAGGTGCTGGACGAACCTCGGTTAATCGAGATTCCTGCCTGCTACGATGAAGAATTTGCAGACGATTTGCCTGAGATTGCTGAAAAGGGCGGAATTTCAATTGACGAAGCCGTGAGATTGCACTCAGAAGTAACCTATAAGGTCTATGCAATGGGGTTTTGTGCAGGGTATGCCTATATGGGAGATCTACCGGATCCCTTAAAGCAGCCGAGACGTTCGTCGCCAAGAACGAAAATTCCTGTCGGCAGTGTCGCTATCGCAGATTTTATGACCGCTGTCTACCCGCTGGCGATGCCCGGTGGCTGGCACATCATAGGCCGCTGCCCGATTCCACTCTTTGACCCCAAAAATCAGATCAACCCCACACTGTTAAGGGCTGGTGATCAGGTACGTTTTTACCCCGTTGACAAAGACGAATTTTACAAACTGAAGGAAAAATGGCAAAAATAACTATCACAAAAGCAGACTTTTTTGCCTCCATTCAGGATATGGGCCGCCAGCGAACTCAACATCTGGGCCTGGCCCAGAGCGGTGTTGCCGATGAGCATTCTTTCTTCCGGGCTAATTATCTTGTCGGCAATGCTATCACCACCCCTGTAATAGAAATAATCACCGGTTTTTTCAGTATTACCACCGATAGCCCTGTAACAATGGCCCTCACCGGGGCCGACATGTCTGCCACACTCAACAGCGTTGCTCTGTCACCCTGGCAGAGTTTTGTTCTCATGCCTGACAAAGTCCTCGAATTAAAAAATACAAAAGGACTGGGCATCTACAGTTACCTTGCGGTGAAAGGCGGGTTTGATATTCCCCTCTGTTTTAGAAGCGCTTCAACTGTCGAGAGAGAAACTCTTGGCGGCTATCATGGACGAAAACTGGCCGCAGGAGATGAGTTGTCTACAATTCTAGACAGGCCGTTGTGCCCGACTCTGGCTACTCCGGCGGATCAGATACCGCAATTTGACAAACCATTAACGCTGCGTATCATGCCTGGCTACGACCATGACAACTTTCCTGAAGAATCAAAGAAAGTCCTCTTTACAAGTGAATACACCACAAGCAATAAAATGGATCGAACCGGTATCCGGCTCACTGGCCCTCCGGTTATCTGGGGGCAGGGCGATATACTCAGCAAACCGGTTGCCCTGGGAGTGGTTCAAATAACCAATGACGGTACACCTGTTATCCTTTTAAAAGAACGTCAGTCAACGGGTGGTTATCCGATGATGGGTGTCGTCTCACGTTTGGATCTATTTAAACTGGTTCAGGCTTTACCCGATACTCCGCTTCGTTTTTCTCTGGCAGATCCTCTCAGGCTTCGCTCTGAACTGATGCGCTTTTACAATTTCTGGGGCTTGCCTTAGTCTCATATAGCCTCAAGCATCCGAGCCTAAAACTAGTGAGGTGGCTCCCTAATATTTCAATGCTGCTTTTGTGGCGACAACACTCAGTGATGACGGTCTGGAGAAGAGCGCGAATGATCTGATAAAGGGATGGAAGATCATAGGGCGATTCGATTGAAAAAAGCATGGTTTTTCAGGTCAATCTGTAATAT
>JBPCUV010000243.1:0-2570 GCA_051010975.1 Desulfocapsaceae bacterium | reverse complement strand
ATCCGGCGGTGCCGACAGCGGGGTGTTAAGGAAAATGGTTCCCCCCCTTCTGCAGGGTGATTTTACCGGTCACAAGTTCACCCTCCAAAACGCCTGTAAAGACGTGAGCTACTTCAAAGATTTTGTTGCTGGCTTCGGGTTTGAGAGTTACCTGGTGGATTCGCTGCTTGCTACTTACCAGTCTGCGGTTGAGGCAGGGTTGGGTGAGAAAATGATGGCCTCGCTGTTGGAATTGCACGGCGAATATCCACCCCCAAAATAGCTACTGGAGACCAAAATGAGCCTGGTTGGTGTAATCCACACAACACGTCTGGTTATCGAGCCGGTGCATCAGTCGATCGCCGCAACCGGTCAGGATTTACAGATAAATCATGTGCTGGACGAGGGGATTCTGAGAAGGCTGGCAACCCTTGGCAGAATCACCCCGGAAATCATTGACTGGCTGACCCAGATGGTGGCCTCCACCCAGGATATAGGAGCAGAGCTCGCCGTGGTCAGCTGCTCATCGCTGTCGCCGTGTGTGAATGAGGTTCGTGAGCGGCTGCAGATTCCGGTGCTTAAGGTGGATGAACCGATGATGGACTATGCGGTGCAACACGCTGATCGGATTGGATTGGTGATGACCAATCCGACTACCGAGGCACCATCGCAGCAGTTGTTTGCAGAAGTTACCCGGAAGTCAGGCCGCAGGGCCACGCTCCTAACCGAGTTGTGCCCGGGAGCATTTGCCAAACTCAGCGGCGGAGATATCGAGGGGCATGATGCAGAAGTGGCAGAGGTCATCGAGCGGCTGATTGATAAGGTTGATCTAATCATGCTGGCCCAGATATCCATCGCCCGGGTGAGGACCCATCTGGATAAAGATTCGGCAGCTCGAGTTCTTTCCAGTCTCGATTTCATCGGCGATAAAGTCAGTGCAATCATCGATACGCCCTAAAGGCCAGCAGTGTCGTAATAATCGTGCGTGAGGAATTATAAGATGAGTGAAGGCCCGCTATTGTTGGGAATTGATATCGGCGGAACCGGTACCAAAGCCGGCGTGTTCAGTCGTGATGGCGAACTACTCGGGTCCGGTTATGGTGAATACCAAATGATCAGCAAGGTCCCCGGGCAGGCCGAACATGATGCGGAACTATGGTGGCAGGCAACGGTTAAAGCCGTGAAGTCCTCACTGGAGGGCGTGGATCCCGCTCTTATTAAGGCGATCGGAGTGGGTTGTACCAATGGGCTGATCGCCGTCGATGAGCAGGGGCGTCCGATTCGGCCGGCTATCATGCTCTGGGATCAGCGGGCCCTGCCGGAAGTTGAGCGCATCAGCGATCAGCTTGGTGCCGAGAATGTTTTTTCAGTAACCGGCAATCCTCTGGCGCCCGGGGCTTACTCTCTGCCGACAATATTGTGGCTCAAACACCACGAGCCGCAGTCATACGAAGCAGCCCATAAGCTGATGGTGCCAGGGGGATATCTGGTGGCCAGGTTGACCGGTGAATTTACCATTGACCACTCCCGGGCTTCCACAACCCTGCTTTTTGATATTCGCAAAAGGCAATGGCATCAACCATTTTTATCCGAGCTCGATATCGATGAAGACAAACTGCCCAGACCGGTGGCCTGCGACGAAGTGGTCGGAACAATCAGCGAACAAGCTGCCCTGATCACCGGGTTACGAGCCGGAACCCCGGTTGTCGGCGGTTGCATGGATACGATCGGTGCCTCACTTGGTACCGGGGTCCTCGACGAGGGGCAATGCTTCGTCATTATGGGGACGGCGGCCCGGGTTGCTGGACCCGTCAAAACCGATCGATTTGATCAGCGATTTATGAACTGCACCCATATCAGTGACAACTGCTGGCAATACATCGGTGCGATCAACGGCGTCGGGTCGGCCCTGCGTTGGGTTCGGGACACTTTCGGACAAATGGAGCAGCAAGAAGCTGATCACCACGATGGCAACGTCTATGATCTGATCACCGCCCAGGCTGCAGAGTCGCCGCCCGGCTCAAAGGGGCTGCTCTTTTTGCCCTATCTCGCCGGAGAACGCACTCCTATCTGGGATCCCTACGCCCGGGGGGTATTCTTTGGGGTAACGCTGGGGCACAACAGGGGTGATTTTTTCCATTCCGTACTCGAGGGTGCGGCCTTCGCCATCAGACATGTGATCGATCTTCTTGAAGAGAACATGAATCTGGATATTGGCGAACTGCATATCGGAGGTGCGGCTGCGTCCAGCCGGGTCTGGAACCAGATTATCGCCAACATGGTGAATAAAAAAGTCGTCAGTCTCACGCAGAGCCACACCGAGGTGCTCGGTGCTGCGCTGCTTGCCGGAGTCGGCCTGGGGCTCTATGAGAGCTACCATGAGGCGATAAAATCTACGGTGGTAACCGGCGAGACCTTTGAGCCTGATCCAGAAGCTCACCTGACCTACTCCAAATTGTTCCCCATGTACAAACAGCTCTACCTGGACACCAAACATCATTTTCACCGGCTCGTTGAACTGGATTTACCTCAGGGCTGGATAGGAAAAGGCGACAAACAATGACAAACGAAGACATTAAACAGATACTGAT
>JBPCUV010000242.1:0-25610 GCA_051010975.1 Desulfocapsaceae bacterium | reverse complement strand
GATTCGACCTTGCCATCGTAATTAAAAACCGGAGCGGCGATGGCAGCGACCTCGAGTTCCCGTTCCCCCCTGTTAACCTCGTAGCCGCGCTTTTTTATCGCCCCAAGCTTTTTCGCCAGGGCCTTCGAACTTGTTATGGTTTCCGAGGTGAATTTTTCGAGCTTGGGTTGGCTGAGGATTTTCTCCGATAACTCCTCAGATCCGTAGGACATGAATATTCTTCCAGCCGCAGAGGCATGGAGTTCCATCCTTTCTCCTTCCTGAATATCGAAGACAAGCCTGGATGAGCCGTATTCTCTGGACAGGCAGATACAGTTTTCACCGTCAAGATGGAATAGTGCTACAGATTCACCGGTGGTAGCCGCCAGTTGTTTCATTATTGATTTGGATAAGGTGATAAGCGAATTGGTGCGCTCATACACCTTTCCAAGGGTCATGAGTTTCGGACCAAGCCTGTAGCTCGATGATGGCATCCGGGTGAGAAAGCCCAGCGCAACCAGGGTGCCGCACAATCTATGAATCCGGCTCTTGTACAAACCCGATTTTTCGCTCAATTCACGCAGGGAGAGTTCAGGTTCCCTGATCGAGAAATAATCTAGTATTCGCAGGGCGGTTGCCAGGCTGTCAACGATGGGTACCGATGATTTACTTTTCTTTTCTACTGATTGTTCTGTCTTCTCAGGCATGACTACTTATTCTCGGAATTTAAAATTTCTATAATCAATCTCTAGATACATTCTGTATACACAGATCAGACAAAGGCGTTGACCGTATCTTCAATGCTCTTTTACAAGAATTTTATTAGATTAGTCATTGTTGCCATGAGCACCAAGGCTGCGCGCTCGTTTTCCAACCTGCAGGGCGTTTTGTTCTTCCTGCCAGGACAGTGTACTGCCCAAGAGGGTACCTTGTCTGGGCTCGGATAACAACCCATACTGAAGAATCGTCTGAGTCAGGAATTGTCTCGTCTATGATCAATGCACCCCAGAATACAGTCCTAGGTAATGGAGTAATAGGCTCGATCAGGAAAACGAAATGAGAGAGAGTTGACAATCGACAAGGCCCACGCTATCCTTTTTGTCGAAACGGTGTTCTTTTGGAAAGAATGCTGTTGGGTTTTGACCGAGATGAAACGAGGGAAATCCTCTTTGTAACGTCTCGTGCAGGAGGTAAAAGCTAATAAAAAGGATTGAGATACTTTTCTTGAAAACTGATCACATCGATCGGGTGTAAGTCGTGCTAAACAAAAACCCACAATCGAAAGTACTTCTCGAAGATGAAGCTTTGCGGGATGGTCTGCAAATAGAGCCGCAGACATTCACACTTGACCAGAAAATCGAATTCTTCAATTTGCTTAAAGACGCAGGGATCAGAAGAATACAGGTAGGATCTTTTGTGCACCCGAAGATAGTGCCGCAAATGGCCGATAGCGATGAGTTGATCCGGGTTCTCGGTAAACAGGATGATACGGTAATCTCAGCCTTGATCCTGAACGATAAGGGGCTTGAACGTGCCTTGGCATGTACGGTGGGCCACGTGAGCATGTCGGTGTCGGTCAGTGACACCCACAGCCGGAAAAACGCCCGTAAATCAGCCGCTGAAGCCCTGGGTTCGATGGTTGATCTCATCAAAAATGCCAGAAACCAGGGACTTGAGGTGCGGGCTGGATTGCAGAGCGCATTTGGGTGCGTCTACGAAGGCACGATTTCCGAGAGCGCAGTTCTTGCTGCTGCCGAGAAAATGATGTCAGCGGGTGTCGATGAAATCAACCTGGCTGATTCAACCGGAATGGCCAATCCGATTTCGATTCGATCCCTGGTCGATAAGGTTTCCGGGACATTCCCCGAGGTCCGGATTTCCCTGCACCTCCATGACACGCGAGGGCTGGGGCTGGCCAATATGTTCAGCGGCTATGAAGCCGGTGTCCGAATATTTGACGTATGTGCAGGTGGATTGGGCGGCTGTCCTTTTATAAAAGGAGCGGCGGGGAATGTACCCAGCGAAGATGCCGTACACATGTTTGAGTCTATGGGAATCGCTACCGGCATTAATCTCAAAAAGTTGATGCGAGCCGTCGATTTCCTTGAAGACGCACTGGAACGTCCGCTTCCGGGACGCATGAAAAAAGTGCTGAGTTCTCAGCCGATTTGTAATACCTGAACAAATAACTTACATTATCCCTGTCCTGCCCCTTCACCTGGCGTGGTGATTTCACGGGGCGTCAACCATCAGACAACGGAAGCCTGTCATGAGACAACAGAGTGAAGTAGTGGTAACGGTGAGAGGTTCAGTAATCGGCGGACCGCAGCCGCTTATTTGCCTGCCGCTGGTAGGTGATACCCGAGCCAAGGTTCTCGAAGAGGCCGAAGCGCTGGTCAAACTGCAGCCGGACCTGCTGGAGTGGCGCGTAGACGGCTACAACGATGTTGAGGACATAGCAGAGAGCCTGTCTCTGCTCAAAGAGATGCGGGGTGTGATCGGCGACACCCCTTTGATATTTACCTGCCGAATAGATCTTGAAGGTGGGATCAAGAAGATTTCCCGTCAAGTCAGGTTAGAGCTAAACAGTGCGGTCATAGATTCTGGTAATGTTGATCTTGTTGACGTAGAACTTTGCAACGATCGAGAATTTGTCGATATTGTCAAAGCCGATGCACAGAATAATGGTGTGAAATTAATTCTTTCCTATCACAACTTTTCCGAAACGCCCAGCGAACACTTCATCTATTCGAAGCTGGTTGAAGCGCAGACAGCAGGTGGTGATATTTCAAAATTTGCCGCTATGCCTAAGAATTACGGTGATGTGCTCACCCTGCTGAACGCTACTCAAAGAGCAAGAAACGAGGCAGTGCAGGTACCCATCGTGGCAATGTCCATGGGACCCGAGGGTGCGGTGAGCAGATTGGCCGGTGGCTTGTTTGGCTCCGACATCACATTTGCCATCGGCATGCAGGCTTCGGCCCCCGGTCAAATACCCATCAAAGAACTGAGAAATGGTATGGCCCTGCTCTACAACGGTTAACTCGAAGAATTACCGGCTATTCTTTTACCAGGGGATGTATGTCGGGATGATTCATGATCAGTTTCAAAAACAGTTCGGTTCGCCCGTCCAACCGTTTTCTCACAACGTATAGCAATCGACGCATGAATCTATAGCCCATACTGTGATCATCTTCGATCATATCCAGCAATGTTCTGGATCGTATTCTCAATACCTCGCAGGGTTCGCCACATATGGTATCCAGAGAAAATTTTTCATCCTCAAGCATTGCTGACCAGCCAAATGAGAATCCTGGTTTGACCGTTCCCATCGAAATGGTGACTTTGTCGGATATTCTCTGTTCCAGCAGGATCTTGCCACGCTTTAACATATAGAACATATCGGCCGGATCACCTCGGCGAAAGATAATCTCACCTTCCTCAAAACGAAGAACTTCTATCTCCGGCAAAAGCTTCCGAATCATCTCTTCTGTCAGGTGACCGAGGATTACAATGTCCCGAACATCAGCATGTGATACCATAAATCACCCCCATAAATTTTTGATTCAGAAGCAGTATCAGCATTCACTTTGGGCAACAGACTGCGAATAGGGGGCGGCTAATGGAAAAAATATAACCCCGACAGCAGAATTGCTGCTCCCGCCACGCTGATGCCAATCGGTACCGCACCGTCCCGCAGCAGCGAGTCGATACGACTGCTCAACTGAGTCTGTTTCTCTTCCGGTAACTTCAACGCTTTCCAGACCGGCACCATTAGGATTACCAGGATGCGGGCCGCTCCATTCTCCATCCAGATCGAAAGATTACTGGTAAATTCCTTGGTAAGAAGTCTCTCACAGGCCTGGTTCATACCGTTGAGAACAGTATCGGACAAACGATAAAAATGGAGCCCGAGTTTGCGGTAAAACCAATCTGTATCGAGATTGATCGCCCGCAATTCAGCCGGGTAAAATCCGGATAGAATAAGCAGGCAAAAGGCCAGCGCCCCGAACATGAGAAGCTGAAGCTGGCCTACGACATGGGCTGCCGTGTAGGGTATATAGTCCACCGGGTTTGGCAGAATCGAGTACAAAGGATAGGGGTAGACTCCTAAAAAGACACATAAAAAAGCAGCTATACCCATGGCTGCCAACATGTTGGGAGGCGGCTCCTTGGCGCGTATTCCCGAATCATGGCCGAAAAACATGAAAAAGGGCACCTTGATCCCGGCATGGTGAAAAACGCCGGCGGAGGCGAATTGAAGCATCAGCCAGACTATGATCAGCTTGTTGTGCGCCGCAGCGCTGATGATCATCGATTTACTGACAAAACCGCTGAACAGTGGGAAGGCCGAGATGGATGCCGCTCCGACGATGCAGAACAGGCAGGTCAGTGGCATTGTCTTGTAGAGCCCCCCCAGGTCGGTACAGCGGATTTTCCCGGTGACATGCAATACAGAGCCTGCCGCCATGAACAGAAGAGCTTTGTAAAGAATATGGCAGAAGGCATGAGATACCGTTCCATTAATTGCCAGTGCCGTTCCGATGCCAATGCCGCACATCATGAAACCCACCTGGTTGATCAGGCTGTAGGCCAGCACCCGGCGTATATCGTTTTCCAGTACCGCATAAAATATAGGGATGGCCGTCATCACGGCTCCCAGCCAGATCAGAAGCTCAGTTCCCGGAAACATTCTGGCCATCAGGTAGACCGCACTCTTGGTGGTAAAGGCACTGAGGAAGACCGCACCGGCAACGGTGGCCTCCGGGTAAGCGTCACTCAGCCAGGGATGAAGCGGTGGGATGGCGGCGTTGACGGCAATGCCCAGAAAGATCAGGTAGGAATCGATCCCGGAAAGATGCATGAGGCCGAATTGCGTCGTCCCGGTTCTCTGGATGTAGAGTATGATTCCCGCAAGCAGGCACAATCCGCCAAATATATGCACCAGTATATAGCGCATCGCTGCAGCCTGGGATGCCCTGGTGCGCCTGGCCAGAATCAGAAATGTGGAGGCCACGGCCATAATCTCCCAGAATATATAGAGAGAGAAAACATCCCCGGCAAACGTTACCCCCAGTGCCCCGCCGGCATAGGCGAAAGCGGCGCAGAACTGAAGATCATCATCGATGTTGAGGGCGAAAAGAGCACCCAGAAAGGTTACGAGGCAGAAGATGTAACCGAAGACCCGGCTTAAAGCGTCAACCTTCCCAAGAATCAGATCGTAGTCGAGCACCGGGAAGACCCAGTAACTGCCGTTGGGGGTAGTGGCAAGGAGCAAAAAAGCCAGAACCGGCAGGCCCAGCATGAATGCCGATTTAATCTTTCCCTTGATAAACGGAATCAGCAGGGCTCCGCCAATAAACAGCAAAGCTGGCGGACATCGACTTATCGAAGGTAACAGATCCATGTCACATCCACCTGAGTCATCATCTCGGCACCCCCAACTGCGGTCTATCCAAGAAGAACCGTTCAGCCATAATAATTCTCATCCCGTTTTATCCACCTGCGCAAAATTTTGGCGATAAATATCAATAGAACGCATGACACAAAGCCATAGGCGGCATAGAACTCCGGAACCGCCTCCCAGGCGAACTCACCATGCTTGTGGATGAATGGATCAATTATCAGCAGCGCCATCAGAGATCCATAAAATATGAACAGAAACCGTTTCACGTTCTTCGGATTGTCAAATAGAGTCAGTTCTTTTTTCATTTCGTCCTCTCCTTCAGCCCACTCTGCAATGTCTCAAAAAAGAGCCCATACAAACACCATGATCAAATAGATTACGCCCACGGCCAGAGCGATATAAAAAGCCTCCCGATAGCCGGGAACCGGCTCGTGGGCCAGGACCATTCTTTCCTGTTTATCTTCCATTTTGAGTCAACCTCCCATAATTCCCTGAACCGCAAGGCGGGCCAGTCTAAGAAATGGTTGGGGATAAAAAAAGAGCACAATAGAAAGGCCTGCAGTCATTAACGGGGGAAGCAGGCACCATCTCGGTGGTTCATTCATTGGGCCCCGGAACATAGCCTCTTCAGGGCTGCAGAAAAAAGCGCGATAGACAACAGGTAAAAAGTAGGCTGCGTTCAGCAGTGAACTACCCAACAGAACCGCAAGCATGGCGAACTGATCCGCTTGAACTGTTCCTATCACCAGGTGCCATTTACTGATAAATCCGCCGCAGGGGGGCAAACCGATCACACTCAGGGCGCCGATGAAAAAGGCGGACATGGTCAGCGGCATCCGTTTGCCTATTCCCGCCATCTGGCTGATATTTCTGGTGCCCGTGGCCACGAAGATGGCACCGGCACAAAAGAACAGGGTGATTTTGCCGAAGGCGTGCATGGCGATATGCAGCAGGCCGCCGATCATACCGCTTTTCGAAAGCAGGGCGATGCCGAGCACAATATAGGAGAGCTGGCCAATGGTGGAAAAGGCAAGCCTTCTCTTCAAGTCGTCCTGTGAGAGCGCAATTAAAGAGGAGGTAAGTATGGTGATCGCCGCAATGATACAGACAATGGTAGACAGTCCGAGACTGGCCAGAAGGTCTATCCCGAAAACGCCGGTGATCATCCTGGCAATGCAGAAAACGCCAACCTTTACGACGGCCACCGCATGCAGCAGGGCGCTTACCGGAGTCGGCGCCACCATAGCTGCCGGCAGCCAGGCATGAAAGGGCATGAGAGCGGCTTTAGCAAAACCGAAGATAAGAAGCAGTAGAAGTAGCAGGACCGTGGGCGGATCAAATTTACCCGTCATTATGCCCTGGGAAGCAAACTCCAGCGTAGCTGTTTTATGGGCAATAAAAATCATGGCTGGCAGAACCATGCCAATGGATGTGCCCAGAATGTAAAAGAGATACTTACGTCCTGAACTGCGGGCTTCCTTATCCTGGTGATGAGTTACGAGCGGGTAGGTAGCGAGAGAAAGCATTTCATAGAAGAGGTACAGCGTCAGCAGGTTGGCTGAAAAGGCAACGCCGATGGTGGCTGAAAGCGACACTGCAAAAAAGCAGAAATAGCGTGTCTGGGAATGCTCATCCAGACCTCGCATATAACCGATAGAGTAGAGAGATGTGACAATCCAGAGAAACGAGGATACCAAAGCAAAAAGCATCCCCATGGCATCAACCCGTAAGCGAATAGCAAACTCAGGCAGCACCTCAGCAAGAGTATACTCCACCTGAAAGCCAGCCAGTATAAGCGGCAGCATCGATGCAACAACGACAAACTTCAGGCCTGCGGCCGTAAACGTCCATGCCTCACGCCTGTTGGGCGAACGGCCCGACCAGATGATGAACGGGACGGCGACAAGCGAAGCCAGAACGGCAATCAATGGTTTTGTCGAAATAATAGTATCCATTGAGTCGGCTAATAAATAATTACCTTTGATTCTGGGACTATGCCCATACACACCTCAAAATGATTTTATTGAATTTTGGCATGATTTCTTGGCGCTCTCCTAACCAATCACTGCGGGAATTACATAGTCAATAACCTTTGTAACAATTTCTCCCGAATAGATGCCCAGGACAAGGAGAAGCACTGCAGTCGTTAAAAGAGGAACAAGTACATCCAGCGGTGCTTCGGCTATTGAATCTGAACGATTGGAGTGGTCAGTGTGGTTGTGCTGCCGGTGGTGTTTGTCCGACGCGAATGGTTCAAAATAGCCGATCTCAAAAAGACGAAAAAACAGAACTGTGTTGACCAGGCTGCTGAATAACAATGCTGCAACAAACCCGTATTGGCCGGCAGACATCCCTCCTGATATCAGGTACCATTTACTGAAAAACCCGCATGTGGGCGGTACGCCAATAAGCGAAAGCCCTCCTACAACCATAGCTGCCATGGATACCGGCATTTTACGAAACACACCTTTGAGACTGGAAAGTCGATCATCTTCAGTTTTATAAACGATTGCTCCGGCAGCCATAAATACGCACAGGGTCATTACGGCGTCGTTTATCACATGTAATACAGCACCGCTCATGCCCGCCCTGTTACCCAGCCAGAAACCGCCAACCATATAGCCAACCTCAGCCACAACGATGAAAGCCAGCATCTTCTTCAGCCGTTTTTGCGCCAGTGCCATGATCGAACCCATTACTATCGCCGCTATGGCGAGCCAGATGATAGGCAGGCGAATGGCCACGCTGTTGAGTGAAAAATCGATGGAGAAAATCGTCAACATCACCCGAAACATCGCATAGATCATTACCTTCGTGGTGAGGGGGGCAACCAGGCTGCTCACCACAGAAGGGGAATAGGTATAGGCATTGGGCAGCCACCCATGCAGGGGGAAAAGCGCCATTTTGACAAAAAGCCCGCTCAGACAAAGGATGAAGGCCAGGACAACGACGTTTGAAGGGAGGGTAGAGGGAAGAATCCGAGCCATATCGACCATGTTCAGGGTCCCGGTTATCACGTAGAGATAGCCGACACCAAGCAGATAAAGACTGGCGCCAATAGTGCCCATAAACAGATAATTCAAGCCGGACAACGGTGCCCGTCTTTGGCCCAGACCTATCAGGGCATAGCCGGTCAGAGAAGCAATTTCCAATAAAACATAGAGATTGAATGCATCTCCGGTTATGAGTATGCCGAGCAGCCCCGTGGTAAATAATAGGTAGAGGGCATAGAAGGCGCCCAACTTGTCCTGGAACTCTTTCTGGACGATGGTTCTGCTGCCGGCCAGGTTTAACAGAGAGACCAGGGACACGGCGACAATGATAAGACTGTTCAGGTGATCTATCCGATAGGCGATACCAAAAGGAGGGGGCCAGCCTCCCAACCGGTAGTCAACGGCCCCGCCCGATAATACCTGCAGCAGCAGTCCGATGGATGCGATCAGAGAAGCGAGCCCGGCAATGATCGTTATAGGAAAGCAGACTCTTTTGTCAACCCACCACAGTGCGGTTACAAGAAGGGCCGCAAAAAGAGGCACCGCAATTATGATTATGGGTAATTGCTCTTCCATCTCCTGTATCTGCAGGTATTCCCGGCTGCATCATTCAAAGCTCAGGCTGGCTGCGATTGCCGGGCAGTAATCAGAGCCGATCCTACACAGGTTCTGATTCCATTATCTTTTCTCTTATTTCGTCTTCCTCCAGGGTTCCGTATTGAGAGTAAACTTTCATAGCCAGAGCCAGGGCAACTCCAAGGGTGGCGACCGAGACGACGATGGCAGTGAGCATCA
This sequence comes from Desulfocapsaceae bacterium, assembly GCA_051010975.1. GTDB lineage: Bacteria > Desulfobacterota > Desulfobulbia > Desulfobulbales > Desulfocapsaceae > JABDQA01. The sequence continues at coordinate 16,436 of JBPCUV010000242.1, read as the reverse complement.
ACACATGGGGGAGGGGGTTGATATAGTCCGCGGCATGCACCGCATGAGATGCTTCAGCATGGCCATGGGCGATGATCGGTATTGTCGCTCCTTCCTTGGAGCCAATGGAAACATAGAACAATATGATCGCCGTCTGAAAGATGTTCATGCCGATGATCTTCTTGATCAGGTTTTTCTTGGTAATCATTGCATAAAGGCCAATTAACAGCAGAGCAATAACTGCCCAGTAGTTATATTTTGCAACGATCAGGCTGCCGAATGTTTCCATGCTATAATCCTTCGTCCTGTTTTCCGGCTGAAGAAAGATTGTAATAAATCCAAACCATTACTGCGCTTACGGCAATTCCCACGCCAATTTCGACTATCAGGATGCCGTGAGATCTTGCGCTTACCGGGTCGACACCCATCAATGACGACAGACCACTGTAATTGAGAAACCCGACACCCATGATCATACAGAGGATTCCGGTACCAGCATAGATGAGGACTCCCAGTGAACCGAGCAGGGCGCTTGTCTTTTCACTCATTCTTTTGAGCGTTCTTCTCAGGTTGTTGGAGATGGCAAAGAGGATGATTGCCGCGCCGAAAATGACGCCCCCCTGAAAACCGCCGCCGGGGCTATGGTGGCCGTGGGCAATAACATAGAGGGCGAACAACTGAATAAACGGTACGACCAGACGGCAAGTCATGCTGATGATGACGTCATAGGGCACCCAGACGCTGTCGATCCTTTCAAACTCCTCCGTATCCTCAGGAAGGCGTCCTCCTTTCTCAATCCGAAAAGTGATCCCGGTCGCCAGGTGGCGATAGAATCGGGCGGGCGGTGCCCGGCGCTCGGGAATCCGCAACAGAAAAAAACAGGCGAGACCGGCAGAGAAAATAACCGCTGTTTCAAACAGGGTGTCATAGCCCCGGTAATCGGCCAGGATCGCGGTGACGATATTCGGAACCGAGGTATCTTCCATGGTGTGTTCGATATAATAGGGGGACACGTGCTGGCTGGCAGGAGAGTTCTCATCCCCCCAGTCTGGAAAATCGAAGGAAATGTAGAATAAAATTGCACCGAAACATAAGACTGTGGCAAGTCCGAGTGCTTTCAATCTCTTGTCCTCCGGGTTGTCCGAAAAACCGCCGCCACGAAAAATACCGTACTCACACCCGCGCCGACGGAGGCCTCCGTAAAGGCAACATCAACAGCCCCCATCACAGACCAGAGCAGGCACATCATAAAGCTGTAGGCCCCGAACATAATAGCGGCGCCCAACAGATCCTTGATAGAAATGGCGGCGATACCGCAGATGATGACGATGGTGAGAATGATGATATCCAGCGGCCAGATCATCTGTTTTCCTTTCTCCCTGGAGCTGTCCAAGGGCTGAGACCGGCTCGAACCCCTGCATCGAGGATGGCATGTGTAGCTGTGGGGCTGGTGATGAAAACGAAGACAACAATCAGTAGGATTTTTACCGCAGTGAGAAGGGCGGGTAGTGACAAGTCTCGAGCTGTGTAGAGGGCCATGCCGGACAGGGTCATCAATAGGCCCATGCTGTCAAGTTTTCCGGCGGGGTGCAGTCTGGAAAAAAAATCAGGAAACCGCAAGATACCGATAGAGCCACCTGTGAAGAAAAAAAGCCCCAATACAATCAAAACAGCAGCCACAATCGTCATGGTCCCCATCCTTCAGAGATTCTTACAGGTTCTGTTTTTCTAATGAGTTTCATCATACAACCCCTTCCTTTTCTGGAAAAAACGTGAAGCCGCCAGAACGGCGATAAAATTTAAGCAGGCATAGGCCAGGGCTATGTCGACAAACATCTCTACACGCTGATAAATAATGCCGATCATGATCAGCAGAGCTGTTGTCTTGCTGCCAATTGCGTTGACCCCGATCATGCGATCGAGAACAGTGGGGCCAAAAACCGCTCGATAGAGCGATAGCAGCATGATCAAGCACAGATATATGGCTGCGTATAAAAAAAATGTTTCCATCATTCACCCATCAGCCGCGCGACTCGTTCTTCCATTTCTCCCGGAAGCGAATTACCCGATTTCTCGTCAATAACATGCACCGCAAATTCGCCGTTTATTGAAACAAACACCGTTATGGTGCCGGGAGTCAGCGTGATGGAGTTGGCCAAGATAAAAAGGGACATGGGTTTCTTTAACCTGCTCTTAAAGCGGATAATCCGGGGATCAATCAAGTCGATCATGCGGGGATGAAATACCAGGTACATGACATGTATATTGGCTAACAGAACCTGGTATAAAAGCCAGGGTACATAGATGATAAATCCGAGCCACTGGCCGGGAAGATTTTCAAGCCCCCGCCTCGATATAAGGATCGAGCCGGATAGAGAGGCGACGATGGTGCAGGCGATCACTCCCAGGGCAATATGAAAGAAATCAAATCGTCCCGACAGGACAAACCAGGTGGCGAAACAGATTGAAAAAGTGAGGCAAAAGGGGACGATCTTCTTGGCTCGACGGGACCGGGCAGGGGAGCGCTTTGCCTTGCCAACGGAGACATTGGTGGATGACAGGTTATCAACGCTCACTGTTTACGGCCTCCAATTCGGCGGCTTGTTGACCGCTGTATTATATCCGTTGCAAGCAGACCTGCGCGTACACTTTACCTTTCAGACGTCCAAATGCTGAATTGATACTTCAATGATATTATAAATTCTCTGCTAATTGCCAGCTCAAACTCTTCATTGGTTCCACCTTCTGTTGCCTGCCTCGTTAGAATCTCTCCCCTGGATCAGGAAAACATTGCCTCCGGGGTATCGATAGGATAGGCTTAAATTATACATAGCGCCTAAGTCCATTCAATCCCCTCGGGCTGTGTGACTCGTTGTGGTGCCTGCTCACAACTCTACAAGCTTGCTCCGCCGGCTCCTCAATCGCACCTTTCCTGGATGGGCGCCTTGAACTTATGCCGCTATGTATAATAGAAAAGAATATTCTGGCCGGTTATCTATAACGAGCTCTATGTCTCTCATAGCGCTTACGTATAAACATAATGGAGGTACATTATGTCTGTTATAACTATTGCCAGACAATTCGGCGCCGGTGGTAAGACCTTGGGAACAATGGTCGCAGAGAAGCTGGGCTACGTCCTGATTGATGAACAAATCGTCGAAATGGTTGCTCGCGAAGCAGATGTTTCCGCCGAATGGGTTGATTCCATCGCCCAAGAGACCGGCAGTGAAGGGCTGGTGAAACGACTGGTTCGCAAGATTGGACCTTTTGGTAAAGGCTATGTTGAAACTGCCATGGAAGAAAGGCCTGGGTATATTAACGGCGACCTCTATATCTCTATTTTACATAAGGTACTCCCGGTCATCGCCAGTCGGGATGACGTCGTGATCATCGGCCGGGGAGGGCAGTATATTCTTGCAGACCGTCCGGACACTTTCCACTTTCTGATGATCGCCAACATAGAGAACCGAATACATTTCATGATGGACCATTACAACATAGATCGCAAAAAGGCCCAGCTCGTTATCGACAAACAAAACAAGAGAAGGATCCATCTCTATAGGCATTTCGGCCGAACTGACTACGAGCAGCCCGATCATTATCACATGGTATTCAACATGAATTTTCTGGAACTTGATGACGCTGTTCAAGCAGTCTGCAAGCTTGTGGCCGGTAAAAATCCTTTATAGGTATCCCGGGCTCGACGAGTTACACGCTCGATGAAGCACCCTGCAATAATGATCTTTATCTGCCGGACTCTCTGAATTCAGCCAGGATATTTGCCTTCAATATAATCCGTAAGGTAACTTATCTCCACGTCCCGGGCGCTGGTTTTTGCCTTGACCACGTCGCCAATCGATAAAAGACCTGTCAGTTCGCCTTTGTCGATAACCGGCAGATGGCGGATTCTGTTCTGGGTCATAATAGCCATCAGATCATCTATATCATCTTCGGGGGTCACGACGATGATATTTCTGGTCATTACTTCGCTTACCGTAATCGTCGTTATATATTCCGGATGGTGCTGTATCGCCTTCAGCACATCGTTTGGGGCAACGATACCGATAACCTCGTCGAAGTTGTTTACCACAACCACCGAGCCGATATTATTGTTTACAAACATTGATACGGCATCTGCCAGAAGGAGCGTCTCCTTGACTGTAGTGACATGCGTTCCCTTTTCAGCAAGAATATCCTTGGTTTTCATAGGCTAACTCCATTTTCAATTTGACACCGCGGCAGTGATTTCTCGCTGCCCGGTTTGAGCGCAACAGGGACACCTAGAAACTCACTGCGGTACTGGTCACATTCCTACCCTGAAAATCTCGTATTCTGTTGAGCCCTCGAACATTTCCGCGTATTTATCTTCATGTTCTTTTCGGGTGCCGCTGTCCCTGTAACTGTCCCAGTCATCTTTACTCTGCCACATGGAAAGTATGATTACGGATTGAGGATCGTCATAATTGACCAGTGTCTCAGTAGATATATAGCCTTTGTTTCCCATTGCGTTGGTGCGCGCTTTAATCAGCATGGCGGACGCGTTTTTCAAAGCTTCTTTCTTGAATTTTCGTCTGATCAGAATTTTAACTGACATCGCTCCTCCTTATGGCGGAATTTATAGTGAAAAACTCATAACTTTAACATGCTCATTTTATAGATCTTAACAACAATTAATAGCCATAGTCCGATACTGATAATATCTGTGCCAACCAAGCTAGTTTTTGTGTCGGTGTAAAGGTTTCAAAAAACTCCGGCTTAGAGTCAGGGCTTATCGTTAATAAACACAATTTTATTGTTTCATCTTAACATTTTCCTGCCGTATTACGAAATTTCATTTGTGATTTATGCACTATAATACTGGCCTCTTATCACACCAATAATCAACTCTCAGCACCACGATAAAGCATCAGGCAGAAATTTTCTTCGCCACATCATGCCTGCGGTAGTGATGTTTTCAGTGCGATTAATCATATGGTATTCTATCTTGTAGTGGGAATGACATGTTTTCCATCCCTGCCCTCTCGCGGGCCTCTCACAACCAGGGGAATACAGCTATGATTGCACAGAGTATACGCTGCCAGAATGATCTGGAACTCAGTAAAAAGCTGTTGGCGCACCCAGAAGTCATTCAAATCAAGGAAACGATAGCTCGAATACAAGGCAAACAAAAACAGGGACTGAGAAGACGTTTGCTGTCATCTTCTGTGCGCTTGAGCCGGGATATGGCACCCGATATTCACAAAATTGCAGATGAATGTATTGAAACGCTGGGAATGAAGATTCCATTGGAACTCTATGTCTTTGCCAGCCCGCAGTTTAATGCGATGTGTTTCAAACCGGAGGATGGCAGACTGTTTGTCATGTTTGCCTCGAGTCTGCTCGAATCTTTTACTCAAAGAGAGCTCTGTTTTGTGATGGGCCATGAACTTGGACATCATATTTACGGGCACCATGACATTCCGATAGGTTATCTGCTGGGCGGCGACGCAAAACCAGATCCGCGCCTGGCATTGGAATTGTTTGCCTGGTCCAGATATGCTGAGATATCCGCCGATCGTGCGGGGGCGCATTGCTCACAAGACCTTGATAGCGTTGCCCGGTCACTCTTCAAGCTGGCTTCCGGTCTGACTGGAAAAGTAATCAACTTCAACCTAAACGATTTCTTGAATCAGATCGATGATATGCAGTTGGTGGATGCTGAACCGGGTATTAGTGCTCCGAAGGAGGATTGGTTCTCCACCCATCCCTTCAGTCCCCTACGAGTTAAAGCGCTGAAACTATATGACGAATCGGAACATGTCCGAGACGACGGCATGAGCAAAGCTGATCTGGAAATTGGTGTGCAGAGCCTGATGGGTCTCATGGAACCAAGCTATATCGAAGGCAAAACCGAGACAGCGAAATTTATGCGCCGGTTGCTCTATGCCGGCTCTATCGCCATTGCTGATGCCAGTGATGGAATTGGACCGGAGGAGGTGAAGGTTTTTGAAAAATTTTTTGGGCCGGGTGAATTTTCAAGCAAACTCGATGTGGCGCGGCTTAAAGAAGATTTGGACAACCGGGTAAACAACGCCTGCACTCACACCAGCATCCCGCAGCGCATGCAGGTATTACGAGACTTATGTATCGTAGCACAGGCGAGTGGCCGCATTACAGATGAGGAGCGGGGCATACTGGAGCTCATTGCCGACGGGCTGAATATCTCTCGAGGCTTTATATTTCGCACCATCAAGCTGCTTATTGAGCCGGACTGAACAAGAGTCTAACTAATCGTCTAAACAAACCGGAGAAATAGCGCAGAGAGTGAACCATCACAAGCATTCTGCTTGACCCTGACAGACAGAATTTGATGGGAGTGAGGAGAAACTGGTAAAAAAAATACCTGATAATTGAGAGATTCTTGATCTTTTATATTTTAAATCCAGATCTTTTCAAAAAAAATAGATGCTGTTGCTGAAAATGACCCTATTCAGAGTCACATCATTTTGACATAATAGAAATAACCAACAATCTGAGAGCCCGATGCATATTTCATAAATGAGTGAGAAGAGCAGAAAGAACAGCATCCTGATAGTAGATGATACACCTGAGAATCTTTCTATATTGAGAAGGTTGCTCACTGACAAAGGCTATCAGGTTCGGCCGGCCCTGAACGGCGAGATTGCCTTGAAAGCGGTAACTACGCAACCTCCAGATCTCATTCTACTCGATATCATGATGCCGGGTATGGATGGCTACGAGATGTGTCGCATCTTGAAGTCAAATGAGGAGACTGCCCAGATTCCCATAATTTTTATCAGCGCCCTTACAGAAGTCGAAGGTATTCTGAAGGCCTTTCAGAGTGGAGGTGTGGACTACATTACAAAGCCTTTCCGCCCCGAAGAAGTGTTGGCCAGAGTACAGACTCACTTGGATTTACAAAACGCCATTCATGAAAAACAGGCGGCACACAAGATGCTGCAGACCATCATGGACAGTATCGACAATGCTATCGTGACGGTCGATAACCAACTACGGATCATTAACGCTAACAAACCGCTGGACTCGATTTGCGGAGACATCCCGGGGGATACCCGTTCCTTCCAGCAGAGATTACTGGATGGCAGCGGTCCGTGTGCGGAAACACTGCAGAAGGTTTTCGAGCACCAGAATCCGGTGAAGGAGTATCGGGTCGAGTGCAGCTGCGGGGGACAAAATGGCAAGACACTGGTGCTGAATGCAGCCCCCTTGACCGGAGAGCACAGCGAACCGGAAGGAGCGGTGTTGGTTGTCAGGGATATTTCCAGGCTGGCAGAACTGGAGAAAAATCTTCTAGACAAACACAGTTATCATAACATCATCGGCAAGAGCGAGGTGATGCAACGGATCTATAGTCTGCTTGAGCAGACCGCCGATTTGGATATTAACGTCTTGATCTGCGGGGAAAGTGGCACGGGCAAAGAGTTGATTGCCGATGCAGTTCATTACGCCAGCAGCAGAGCCAAGAAGCCCTTTATAAAAGTAAATTGTGCAGCCCTGTCGGAGAGTCTTCTGGAAAGCGAACTGTTCGGCCATGTGAGCGGAGCCTTTACCGGAGCGGTAAAGGACAGAATAGGTCGCTGCCAGGCTGCCGAGGGAGGCACTCTTTTTCTTGATGAAATCGGCGATATCTCACCTGGTTTTCAGGCTAAACTGCTTAGATTCCTTGAACAAAAGGAGTTTGAGCGAATAGGGGAGTCAACGACCCAAAAAGCCGATGTGAGAGTAGTTGCGGCCACTAACCATGATCTGCAGAAGAAGGTAGAGAACAAGGAGTTCCGCGAGGATCTCTATTATCGGCTGAAAAATATTCTGATCAGACTGCCGCCGCTAAGGGAGAGAAGCGATGATATTCCACTGCTGATCAGCCATTTTATCAAGACTTCCAGAAAAACAATGAACAAGAATATTCAAGGTCTAGGCAGAGAGGTCACCAAAATGTTTCTGCACTACCCATGGCCTGGAAATATTCGGGAATTGAGAAGCATCATACATTTCGGCTGCGCCCTCTGCCCCGGAGAGGTGATTGAACCTGAGCATCTGCCGCCGGAATTTCTATCTGCAGCCGCCATCGAGAGACCAGCTGAAAGGGCTGTTGATTTTCTAGATCAACCGTCTGAAAGACCGGTTTCCGAGAAAGAAGCCATTTTAGAGACACTTGATAAAACGGATTGGAATAAAGCCAAAACCGCCCGTCTTCTGGGCATGAGCCGGGCAACCCTTTACTCGAAACTGCTGAAATATGGCATCGAGGACATAAGGTAAATACGGTCGACGATCAAGTTTGTAATCAACACCAGGTTGAGCGGGGTAACCGCTTGAATTGAACACTCCTGTCTATACACATCTGTATAGACATCCTTTATCTATACACATCTGAAATTCTTCAGCTCTGCACCTGCTTGGTGTTATCTTGTTGATATTAATTGGTTTGTTCGAAAATTTGAATTCAGGCACGTTTGTTGTAATTGCTAAGGGCAAGAGCGGCAAAACTAACCGAGCCCAAAGTTAAACAGGTAAAACAGTATGACCCATCTTAACGCCATAGAAACCAAACGCAGACCGAGTGTCAAAGCCGGTTACAACTTTGAATCACACAGGAGGATTCAGCTATGTTGATCTCAGACTTAATCGTTTATGTATGGCTTGTTCCCGTTGTCCTTTTTATTGTCGTGCCTCTTTCCTTGCTCTGTGCCTGGTCAGTACACCGACTGATGAGAAGAATCACCGGCAGGATCGAGCAGGCTCATTTGAGTGCCAAGGCGGCTCACAAAAAAGCGCCTGTCCAAAGATTCCGTCCCCGGCCTGCGGTGTAGATGCAGCTGAATAGTTGCAACGTAATTACAAACCAATTTACTCATGTTTCTGGCAGAGTCGAATAATTCGGCTCTGCCTTTGTCTTTGATGCTGCACATGTCACTTGGACAATCGACGACAGCCCACCAACATCCACACGCAAGAAAGACCGATTAAATATTTATCCGCCGGATTGTTGCATTACTGCAGGTTTGCTAGAATAGAAGTGTCGATGTGTACCTCCGGCTCCGTAGAGGAGTGAACGAACAGGGAGCCGTGAGATACTATTGAAATGGTAGGTGATCTGCTTTGGTGGGAGCTGTTTAAAACATCAACGGAGCAGCAACAATGGTTAAAATCGTACCAGTTCCTGTCATAAAATTCCTCTGGGCCCTGACGACAACCCTTCTGATCGGTTTATCCGTCAATTTATCCTCGGCAGCAACAACCCTTAAAGTTGGCGTTTATCAGGACTTTCCCCTTGTGTTTTATGATCAGGAAGGTCGAGCGCATGGGGTCTATGTGGATCTTTTAAATCATGTGGCCGCCAAGGAAAACTGGTCGATAGAATACATTCCCTGCAAATGGGTGGATTGTGTGAGTCTGGTGGAGAGCGGCGAGATTGATTTGATGACGGCCATCGCCTTTTCCAAAGAGCGAACCCAAAAGTATGATTTTAATGAGGAGACGGTTTTTCCAAACTGGGGTCAGGTCTACACGACAAATGACCGCAAACTTGATTCCATCGCACAGCTGGATGACAGAACAGTTGCCGGGCTGGAAGAAGATATCTATTTCAAATCGCTTCAGGAGTTGACCGTAAAGGCAGGCCTGGAAGTCACCTACAAAGGGGTCGATGAATATGACGAAGTGTTCAGGTTGCTCGAACAAAAGCAGGTTGACGCCGGTATTCTGCCCAGGCTTTTTGGCGATCTGAACGAAAAGAAATTCAACGTCCAAAAATCAACCATTATCGTTCGCCTTTCTGAACTGCGCTTTGCTGCGCTCAAAAATTCCAACCAGTCAATTCTCGCCACCATTGATAAGCACCTGCAGCAGCTCAAGACGGAAAGCGACTCATTATATTTTCAATCGGTGGCCAGATGGCTTGGCCAGCAAGACAAAAAATCGGATGTTGAGCTGAAGTTAAGCGCTCAAGAAAAAGCCTGGCTCGCCGCTCACAGCCGCATTCTTCTCGGTGTGGATCCTGAATTCGTGCCGTTCGAGTTCATTGATGTGGACGGCAGCTACCGCGGCATGTGCGCTGACTATGTAAATCTGATTAGTGACCGGACCGGTATCGCTATGGATATTGCTCCGAACCTGAGCTGGAACAAAGCCGTTGAGCGGGCCAAAATAAAGAAAATCGACGTCCTGCCATGTGTCGGCATGACGGAGAAACGCAAGGAGTTTCTTACCTATTCCAACCCTCATCAGACTTTTTACCGTGTTTTCGTTACCAAGGAGGGCTCCATTATCGGCAACAGTGTTGATGATCTGGAGGGCCTCCAGGTGGCCGTTCAGAAAAACAGTTCACATCATGGCTTCCTGCAGGACAATACAGAGATAAAGCCGACCCTGTTCGATACCGCGGAAGAGGCCATAAATTCAGTATCCGAAGGCCGGAGCGATGTCTTTGTCGGCAACGAAAACATGACCGGCTACACGATCAACAGAAAAGGCATTGTCAACTTGAAGATGACCAGGATTGCCGGCGCTGAGGGGAAGAATCTCTACTTCGCCGTTCGCAATGACTGGCCGGAACTTGTCTCGATAATCAACAAGGGACTTGCTTCGATTTCAGAAAAAGAACGGGAGGCTATCAAGCAGAAATGGATAGCGGTAACCGTCGAAAAGCAGCTGGATTATACGCTGCTTTACCGGATAGCCGCCGGAGTCCTCTGTTTCGGCCTGATCATTGGTTTGTGGAACGCTCAGATCAGGCGGCAGAGAAGAAAACTACGGGAAAGCGAAAGACGTTACCGATCCTTGGCCGACAACAGTGAAGTGGGCATCATCCAGATTGCTCCTGACGGTACTTCGACATACCTGAACCCGGCCATGAGAAAGATGATTGATGCTGGTAATCCAGAAGAGGTCATAGGTAAAAATATCATCGACTTTATTGATCCATCTTTTAGAGACATCGTTGAAAAAGAGCGGGAAAAACGACACCAGAATATCTCCTCGACCTATGAAGTCGAACTTGTCGGTCTTAAAGGAGCGCCAAAAAGCGTGATGATTTCGGCAGCTCCAATATTGAATGATGCGGGAAAACTGGAAAGCATCATTAGCTCGATTGTCGATATAACAGCACTCAAGCAGGTCGAAAATGCCTATCGTGAATCGGAAGCTGAACTGCGGGCACTGTTCAGTGGAATGACCGATGTGGTGATTATGCTTGATAACGCGGGCCGCTATTTGAAAATCGCGCCGACTTCGCAGGAACTTCTTTTCAACTCTATTGATAAACTCCAGGGAAGTTCACTGCACGACACCTTTCCACTGGATCAAGCCGATTTTTTCCTTGATCAAATTCAGCAAAGCTTGGCTGAGCAAACACTGGTTAAATTCGAGTACAAGCTGGAAATTGGAGGGGCTGAACGGTGGTTTGATGGACGTATCGCTCCCATGTCTGAGAATACAGTGGTGTTTGTTGCCCGCGATATAACTGATCACAAGAAAGCCGAAGAGGCGTTGAGAAATGCCAAGAACGAAGCCGAGTCGGCCAATCTGGCAAAAAGCACTTTCCTCGCCAATATGAGCCATGAACTCCGGACGCCGCTCAACGCAATTCTTGGTTTTTCAGGGTTGATGATGCGCGATTCGAATCTTTCGGAAGAACAGCTCAGTAGTCTGGAATCGATCGGCCGCAGCGGCGAACATCTGCTCGATTTGATCAGTGACGTGTTGGAATTCTCCAAGATAGAAGCCGGTCGGGTAGAACTGCAGTCCGAAAACTTTGATCTCTATCGGTTATTGTTTGTAATCGAAGAGATGTTCAGTCTTCGTGCCAAAGAGATGGGGTTGACCCTTACCGTGGAAAGATCTCCCAGCGTGCCTCAATATGTCAATGCGGATCAGGGTAAGCTGAGGCAGACACTTATCAACATCCTCGGTAACGCGGTCAAGTTCACTCCCCGGGGCAGCATTACCCTAAGGGTCTCAAGCGCTGGCAGAAGGCTCTTCTTTGAGGTTGAAGATACCGGGGTTGGTATCGCCCAGGAAGAGATAGACATAGTCTTTGACGTCTTTGTACAATCGGCGAGTGGTCAGGAATCCAAGCAGGGCAGTGGCTTGGGTATACCGATCAGTCAGAAGTTTGTGCAAATGATGGGTGGAGAGTTGACGGTCAAGAGTGAGGTAGGCAAGGGAACCATATTCAGATTTGATGTGCAGGTAGATATAGTCGACGGAGCGGAGCAGACAATTGCCGAATCAGAGCTGAGGGTTATCGGAGTTGAATCGGGGCAGCAGGATTACCGCCTCCTGGTCGTCGAGGACAACGAGCCAAGCCGAAAACTGCTTGTCACTCTGCTTAAAAAGATCGGTTTCGAGGTTTTTGACGCAGCTGACGGTCTGGAAGCAGTAGAGGCGTGGAAAAAATACCACCCCCATCTCATCTGGATGGATTTGCGTATGCCGGTTCTGGATGGCTATGAGGCGACTGAGAGAATCAGGTCTCTGATGAAAGATGATCCCGCGGCCGTCGATACAAAAGTAATTGCCTTGACGGCAAGTGCCTTTGAGGAGAATAAATCGCGGGCCTTTGAGAGCGGCTGCAATGACTTTGTGCGGAAACCGTTCAGGGAGTCTGAGATTTTCAAGATTATGAATGAACACCTCGGGGTGCGTTACGTATACGGGGAGGACTCCGGAGTGGCTCGGGCGGCGGTTTCTGATGAGATGATTCCGGCCCATGACCTCCAATCCCTGGTCGCCGATCTATCCCCAGAAATCATTGAAAGACTTGGACTGGCAGCCAATTCCTGTGATGCTGACCGCGTTGATCGAATAATTGAAGAGATTCGAGGCCACCACAACGAATTGGCCAATGCACTGTCGCGTTTATCTAAAAAGTTTGATTACAACCGCATCATGCGGGTGATTGAGAAAAGTTGATCAATATCGACAAATCTTATCTTATAATCAATTGCTTTAAGCAACTGCAGCCTTTGAGTGGCAACGGTTGGCAAGGGCAATCTGTCTGAGATAATCTGAGGTGATCTCAATGAATGTAGGAAAACTACTCTCGAAGCTGGCCGTTCAAAAGGATCAAGATTCTGCGATTATTTACAACGATCAACTATTTACCTATGGGGAGCTGAATGATAGTGCAAATTCACTTGCGGGATACCTTGTGGATAAAGGTGTCGGAAACAAGGATACTATCGCGGTAATTCTTCCCAACTGCCCCGAATTTGCATTTGTTTATTTCGCCGCGGCAAAAATTGGGGCCATATTCACTCCGATTGACAACAGGCTTGGAGAAAATGAGATAAAATCAATTCTGGATGACACCAAAGCAAAGGTCTGTTTCGTGTATCCGGGTTTTAAACATATGGATAGACTGGGGCGACATGTCCTGGAGATCGATATCGCCGGCGGACAGTTCAAATCGATCATTCAAGCACCCCAGGCTGCCAGTGAAATCATAGCAGATATTGATCCCACCGATACTGCCCTCTACCTGCATACCTCAGGGACTACCGGGAGGGCTAAAGTCGTTGAGCTTACCTATGCAAATTTGAATTGTTTCCCCGAAGCAATGGAAAATTGCGTCGTACAGGGTGAGAAGGAAATTCTCGGGATAATTCTGCCGATGTCCCACATCTCGGGTCCGATCATCTTAAACCTGTTACTTGCCAACAGGTGCAAACTGGTGATTATAGACTCAATAAATCCGGTAAGCCTCTTCGAGAATATTGCCAAGCACAAGATTACCTACTTTCATGCCGTTCCGCCGATTTTCAGCCTGATGCTCAAATCAGGATTCTCCGAACGCTACGATACCACAAGCCTAGATCTTATTGCCATGATGGGTACGTCCGTGCCCGTATCGCTGATGAATGCGTTTAAAAAAGCATTCCCGCATGTGGTAGTTCTCCAGGGCTATGGATTAACAGAGACATCGCCTCTTGTTACCCTGACCAGAAGAGAAGATGCCGATAACAAGAGAGCAAGCATAGGAACCCCGGTGGAGGGAGCCGAAGTCAAAGTCGTTGACCAAAAAGATGCCCGGCTGGATGTCGGTGAGATCGGTGAACTGGTTGTGAAAGGTCCTATGGTTATGAAGGGTTACCTGGGGGTCGCCGAACAGGATAACGAACGGTTTAAAAATGGATACTTCCACACCAACGATCTGGTAAAATTTGACGGTGACAACTATTTCTATCATATGGGACGCAGGGATGATCTTGTGGTCTTGGCAAATGGTCAGAATGTATACCCGGCTGAGATCAAGAACATTATCTTTTCACATCCCGCAGTGCTGGATTCTGAGGTGATTGGCGTCTATTCCGAAAAGGTGCGGGGGAATGTGCTCCATGCCTTTGTCGTTTCAACTCAAGTGGGAACGCTTGCTGATAATGAGATTAGAAGTCTCTGCCAGAATGAGCTTGGCAGTGCGAAAACGCCGAAGCATGTGACGATACTTGAGGCAATTCCCAAAACTTCAACAGGCAAATCCAATATTCAGGAACTAAGAAATCTTTCAGAGAAAAATGACAGGTAAAAAAATAGCGGGTAAAGCCTCATTTCAGCTTGTCAGATTCCTCCTGTTCCTGTCGAAGATCTTGCCGGTAAAGGCAAGTTATAAAATATGCAATTTATTAGCATCAGTAGGCACACTCCTCAAATATGATAGGAGAAGTATCGCCCTTGCCAACCTTGGAATAGTCTTTCCTGAAAAGACTGAAGAGGAAAGACAAGCCATCTTCAGGGAATCGCTTGCCAACCTGCTTAAGAATTATTTTGAGATTTGTTTTCTGACAAGCGGCAAGTGGTCTGCCGGGGATATAGCAGAGGCAGCGACTGCTTCAGGCCTTGAACATCTTGATAAACTGAAGGAATCAGGAAAGGGTGCGTTGCTTTACAGCGGCCATTTTGGGAACTTTCCCTTGATGGTGATATGGCTGGCAATGCGTGGGTATCCGGTTGCCGCGGTCTATAAAGAGGCTAAAAACTTTCCCGATGATTTCTTTGGCAATATAATGCGCAGATTTCACGTTACTCCCCTCAAATATTCCTCTGATCCGACCCTGACCACCGCGATAATCAGGTCGTTGAGAGAAAAGAACATTGTCCTGATCCAGAACGACCAGTCTCATCCCCATGGAGTATATATTAATTTCTTCAACAAGTCTGTACCGTCGCTGGCAGGGCCGGCAATACTGTCAAGGAGGTTGGGCGTTCCGATCATACCGGCATATATTACCCGCGACACCAGCAATCACCATCACATAACCATTTTGCCTGAGATGATCTTACAAAAAGTTCCTGAGCAGGAAGAATTTATCATTGCAAATACCCAGTTACAGGCTGACTGGATCGCCGGGATTGTCAAAACCCATCCAACAGAATGGCTATGGCTGCACAAGAGGTGGAAAAGGGCCAGGTCGTGATATGCCCTAGTTCGGGTGGATTCTGCGAGATAGCAGTTTTGACCAACTGCCTATCAGGTTAGACTCAACTCGTGGATCATCTACCGATACCTATTCTCGTTACTCGTTTCTTTGTAGAAGACGAGTATGAGTATCCGTTACCAATAAAGTTAATGCTCGATTCTGAGTAGCCGACACCTCGAAAATTTACCGTCGATCTCGGGTACCTGGCACCCTGGTGTTTTATTACGGTGGTTTTCGATACCTGCGGTGCAATCACGTTGACATGATGGCCGGCGATTCGAGGCCGATAGTAGTGATGATGCCGCCGATTCTGTTTTGCGACTTCTATCGCTGTCTGCGCTCGTATCCGCTCGATTTCAAGCTCGTGGCGCCGTTCCTCGGCCCGTATCCGATCGGCATATTGCCGGTCACGCCAATACTCTGAGGCATTTTGTGCCTGCGCGAAAGTCGTTATTAACAGCAGCCCGGCCACTAAAACTAGTATTCTCATGTTAAAGCCTCTTTTCCAACGGCAACAGGCACTGACCACATGTTTGTCGTCAATCTCCCTGGTCACTGTAGTATACCATTTATCTCTTATCACCCTGGTCAAGGTGAAATTTACTGAGGGCCCGGTTCATAAGCTGCTTCTATGTTGATCTATACAAAAATATAGTCCGATATCAGGCGATCAGCCCTTTGATCCCAACCGCAGCCCGCCATGGACAAAAAAGACATCGCCGGCCAGAGCTTCATTGCGATACAACTCAGCCACCAGTGAAGCGACCTCATTGGGATCGATAAGTCTACCGATGGGTACGTTTTCCAGGATTTTCGAGAGGGCCGTCTTGTTCATCCCTTCAAGTAATGGTGTCGAAACATATCCAGGAGCTACTGCCACGCAGCGAATTTGCCCGGCCACCCCCCGTCGAAAAAATTCTGCGGTTATAACCTTGGGCATGACCGAAATTGCGGCCTTGGACGATGAATAATTGAGCTGGCCTGCCGTTCCCAGCGATCCAGTGGAGGAGACAAGAC